>JBEBCR010000221.1:0-3688 GCA_041157565.1 Planctomycetota bacterium
GGCCGGGAGCGTCGTAGTCGAACTCCCGCGCGCGCTCCTCGCGCCGCAGGGTGGCGTCCACGAGGCGCGCGCCGGGCGTGGCGATGTCGCAACGCGCCACGGCGGCCCGCAGGTGGTGCACCAGGAAGCCGAACAGGCGACGCTCGTCGCGGAAGCGCACCTCGGTCTTGGCCGGATGCACGTTGACGTCGACCAGCGCTGGATCCATCGACAGGTGCAGGAACGCCGCGGGCTGGCGGCTGTCGAACAGGAAGCCGCGGTAGCCGTCCTTCAACGCGCGCAGCAGCACCTTGTCGCGCACGCTGCGGCCGTTCAGGAACCACATCTGGCGCGAGGCGTCGGAGCGCGCGAAGCGCGGCGGCGCGACCCAGCCGGCGAGCGCCACCGGTCCGTCCTGCGCGCGCACCTCGACCAGCGCGTCGGCGAGCTCGGCTCCGAACGCGCGACGCACGCGCGCGCGCAGGTCCATGCCCGCCTCGCAGTCGAACACGCGCTTCTTGTCGTGCAGGAGCTCGAAGGCGACGCCCTCGTGGGCCAGCGCGATGCGCTGCACGTAGTCGAGCACGCGTCCGAGCTCGGTGGCGGTGGACTTGAGGAACTTGCGGCGCGCGGGCGTGTTGAAGAACAGGTCGCGCGCCTCGACGGTGGTGCCCGGCGCGCCCGAGGCGGGCATGGGTCCCGACAGGACGCCTCCCTCGCAGCGCATCTCCTTTGCCTCGCCGCCGCGCTGGCAGGAGACGATGCGGCAGCGCGCCACGGAACCGATGCTCGCCAGCGCCTCGCCGCGGAAGCCGAGGCTGGCGACGTGCTCCAGGTCGCCCGGCTCCCTCAGCTTGCTCGTGGCGTGGCTGGCGAAGGCCAGCGCCAGGTCCTCCGCCCCCATGCCGGAGCCGTCGTCGACCACGCGCACGAGGCGCGCGCCGCCCTCCTCGAGCTCGATGCGCACGCTGGTGGCGCCGGCGTCGAGCGCGTTCTCGACCAGCTCCTTGACCACCGAGGCGGGGCGCTCGACCACCTCGCCGGCGGCGATCTGGTCGACGACCAGCGGGTCGAGCACGCGGATGCGGGCGGAGGGTGCGGAGGCGTCCACGCGCGCATGGTACAGGCGCGACCGAGCCCCGTCACGCCGGGGCGCGCCCCCCCGCCCGTGCTCAGGGCGCGGGACGGTAGATGCTGGTCTTGTCGACCTGCACGCGCGTCCACTTGTCGTCGACGTTCAGGGTCGACTCCGAGCCGCCGAGGAAGAACCATCCGTCGGGGCGCAGCTGGCGCCGCACGCGGCGCAGGATGTCGCGCTTGGTCTCGAGCGAGAAGTAGATCAGCACGTTGCGCATGAACACGATGTCCATCGGCGGCCACGCGGGGAACGGCCGTGACAGGTTGACCTCGACGAACTCGACCATCGAGCGCACCTCGGGCTTGAGCAACCACTCGGCGCCGTGCTTGTCGAAGTACTTCACGAGCAGCTTGGCCGGCAGGCCGCGGTTGACCTCGAGCTGCGAGTAGCGCCCCTCGCGACAGCGCGCGAGCATCGAAGGCGCGATGTCGCTGGCCACGAAGCGCACCTTCCAGTGGCGCAGCTCGGGGAAGTGCTCGAGCAGCGTCATGGCCACCGAGTACGGCTCCTGCCCGCTGGAGGCGGCGGCGCACCACAGGTTGAGGGTGCGCTCGGCCGCGCGCGCCTTGAGGATCTCCGGCACGACCGTGGTGCGCAGGGCCTCGAACGGGTGGATGTCGCGGAAGAACGAGGTCTCGTTGGTCGTCATCGCCTCGACGACCTTGCCGACGATGGGCGAGCGCGGATCGGAGTCGACCTTGCGCAGTAGCTCGGTCACCGAGGCGCAGCCGGCACCGCGCGCCACGGGTCCGAGGCGCGTCTCGGCGAGGTACTCCTTGCCGGGCTCGAGCACGATGGCGGCGTGCCGCGAGACGAGTCCCTGCAGGATGGCGAAGTCGGCCGGTTCGATGGGCATGGCGCGCGCTTCAGCCGGCTCCGCCGGCGATGTCGAGCTTGCCGAGGATGACTTCCTTGGTGAACGGCTTCATCACGAACTCGTCGGCGCCCGCCTCGAGGGCGCGCCGCACGTGGTCCATGTCCGTCTCCGTCGTGACCATGACGAGGCACGTGCGGGCGTGCTCGGGATGCTTGCGCAGCTCGTGCACGAACTGCAGGCCGTCCATCACGGGCATGTTCCAGTCGACCGTGGCCAGGTCCACGCCGCCGAGCTCCTGCACCTTCTTCAGGGCGGCGGCTCCGTCCTCGGCCTCGTGGACCTCGAAGGACAGCTCCGCCAGGATCTGGCGGATGATCGAGCGCACGGCGCGCGAATCGTCGATGACGAGCGCGCGCGGGCGGCGCGCCTGGGGCTGCTCGCCGCTCATGCGACCTCGCTCCTGGCCTCGACCGCCAGCGCCTTGTCGGCGTCCAGCACGAGCAGCAGGCCCTTCTCGAGCTTGTACACGCCGCTGATCAGCTCGCGCGTGCCGCCCTTGAGCGTGCGCGGCGCAGGCTCCCAGGCGTCCTCGGACACCTCGAGCACGTCGCCGATCTCGTCGACGAGCAGGCTGACCGCGCCGTCGTCGCGGCGCAGGACCACGTTCGTCGGGCGCTCCTCCTCGGAGCGCTCGCCGAGGCCGAGCTTCTTGCGCAGGTCGACCGCGGTGACGATCTGCCCGCGGAGGTTGATGAGCCCGCGCACTTCGGCGGCCGCCAGCGGCACGCGCGTGAGCTCCTGGTAGCGGATGACCTCCTGCACGCCCTGCACGGGCACGCCAAGGTGCAAGCCTCCGATGGTGAACGTGCAGTACTGCTCGATCCTGGTCATGGTCAGATGCTCCCGGCGGGCTCGAGCCCGCTCATGGCGTGGTCGGGATCGAGGCTTCGCGCCAGCGCCTCGACGTCGAGGATGTCGGTCACCTTGCCTTGGATGACGGCCACGCCCTTCAGCGCGCCTCCGCCGGAGGGCTTGCTGGCGTACGACTCGGCCACGATGTCGAGGATGCGCTCGACGACGAGGCCGATGCTGCGGCCCTTGTTCGAGTAGACGACCACCTGCATGGGGCCGTCCTGCGGGCCGGCGTCGTAGGCGCCCAGCGCCTCGGCCACCGAGCACAGCGGCAGGATCTCGCCGCGGTACTGCACGACGCGCCTTCCGCCGCCCTGCTCCAGCGCCGAGCGCGGGAACTCCTCGAGTCGCGCGACGGCCGAGAGCGGGATGCCCACGCGCCGGTCCTCGCCCACGCGGAACAGGAGCAGCGCGTGCTTCTCCGCCTCGGCGGCGTCCTCGGACTCGGCGTGCTTGCCGCGCCGCGCCTGCGCCTTGGCGCCGGCCACGCCGCCGCGCGCCGCGACGCCGGCGACGTCGAGGATGAGCGCGACCTTGCCGTCGCCCATGATGGTGGCGCCCGCGTAGCAGGACAATCCCTTGAGCTGCTTGCCGAGCGGCTTGACCACGATCTCCTCCGTGTCGTTGATCTCGTCGACGAGCATGCCGAAGGTGACGCCATCGGCCTGCAGCACGACGATGTTGGCGGCCGAGTCGGACGCGTCGCGGCCGAGCTTGGGCGGCGCCACGCCGAGCTCCGCGCCGAGGTCGACCAGCGGCAGGAGGTTGCCGCGCAGCCGGTACAGCGGCACGCCGCCGATCGTCTCGATCGACGCGGCGAGGTTCTCCTGCTCCACGCGCAC
>JBEBCR010000222.1:0-21408 GCA_041157565.1 Planctomycetota bacterium
GCGAAGCACGCCGTGGCGCGCACGATGGGGGCCCCGCCGCCGACGATGGCCGCGAAGGCGAGGAGCAGCGCGAGTGCCAGCGGTTCGGCCGGCGGCTTCCAGCGCACGCACAAGGACAGCCCGAGGCAAGCGAGGCGCGCCAAGGGCAGCACGCACAACGCCGCCAGCAAGGCCACCTGCAGTCCCGACACCGCCAGCACGTGGTAGGTGCCGGTGCGCACGTACAAGTCGATCCGCTCCGGTTCCAGGCGTCGCACGTCGCCCACGAGCAGCGCCGCCACCAGGCCGCGCGCCTCTTCGTCGCGCAACTCGTCGCAACGCGCGAGGATCCGACCGCGCAGCTCGCGCGCCGCCGCGCGCAGCTCGGCCACGCAGGGCAGCGACTCGCGCGCGAGGCGCAGCACCTCGTCCGGACGGCAAGTCGAGCGGCTGCTGGCGCCGCGCCGCTCGCGCGGGCCCGGCACGAGCCCGCGCGCCGACTTCGCCTCGCGCGGAGGGGCGAGGAAGGCGACCCAATCGCCGTCGTCGAGGTGGCCGCGCGGCACGCTCCAGGCGATGCCGCCGACGTGCGCCACGTCGCAACCCGGCTCGGCCCACGGATCGACGGCCGGACCCGGTCGCCAGCGGCCGACGATGGGGGAGGCCGCCTTGCCGCCGCGGGCTTCCGCGAGGGCGCCGAGCATGGGCTGCGCGCCGCCCGACCGTTCCCCGGCCACCCGGCTGGCCGCGATGGCGGCGATGGCGAGCATCAAGCAGGCGAGGCCCGCCCAGCGCGCCGCGCGATCGCCGAGCGGCAGGCGCAGCGCCGCCGGCAGCAGCAGCGCGAAGCCCAGGCTGCGCCACGCCGCGTCCCACGGCAGGCGCGTGGGCGGGTCGGTGGGCGAGCCGAACGCCCATGCGGGCGCTCCATCGGGGCGCCATTGGAGCGCCCACGCGCCCACGAGGCCCCCCGCGAGCAGGGCCGACCCCAACCATGCGACCATCGACCTCCCCGGCAAGCGCGCTCCTCCCCACCACCTGACGCGCGGCGCGCCTCGCCCTGCAGCAGGCGGATGCGTAAGATCACGGGCGCGATGGCCTCGCACGCCTTCTTCGCCGGCAGCTTCGACCCCTTCACGCTGGGGCACCTCGACCTCGTGCGCCGCTCGGTGGCGCTGTTCGGTCGCGTGACCGTGGGCATCGCGCACGACCCGGCCAAGCACGGTCATTTCGCCATCGCCGAGCGCCTGGAGCTCGCGCGCGCGTCGGTGGCTGGCTTCCCAGGCGTCGACGTCGTCGAAGTCGCGGGACTCGCCGTCGACGGGGCGCGCGCGGCGGGCGCCGACGTGCTCGTGCGCGGCGTGCGCAGCGGGACCGACTTCGACTACGAGATCGCCATGGCGCGCACCAACCGCGACCTGGCGGGGCTCGACACCGTGCTGCTCGTGCCGGAAGGCGAGTACGCGCACGTCTCGAGCACGCTGGTGCGGCAGATCGCCTCGCGCGGCGGCGACGCGTCGCGCTTCGTGCCGCCGCCGGTGGCCGCGGCCCTCGCGCGCAGGCAGAAGGCACAATGAAGCAGAAGATCAGCTCCCCGAACGCTCCCGCCGCCATCGGTCCCTACAGCCAGGCGATCCTCGCCGCCGGCCTCGTGCATTGCTCCGGGCAGATCGCGCTCGATCCGCACAGCGGCCAGTTCCTGCAGGGCGACGTGGCGGCGCAGACGGAGCGCGTGCTGCAAAACCTCGCGGCCGTGCTCGAGGCGGCCGGCAGCGACCTATCGAAGGTGGTCAAGTGCAACGTGTACTTGACGACCATGGAGCACTTCGGGCCGATGAACGAGGTCTACGGACGCCACTTCGCGGGCGACTGTCCGCCGGCGCGCGCGACGGTCGCGGTGGCCGGCCTGCCGCGCGGCGCGCTGGTCGAGATCGACTGCGTCGCGCTGCCGTGAGCGAGGCGCGGACGGAACAGGCGGAGCGCGGCGGGCGTCCGACGATCGCCGCCTGGCTCGTCTTCGCCGCGATCCTCGCCGTGGCGGCGTGGTGGCGCGTGGACGACCTGGGCGCCTTCCGCAACGGGCCCGACGACGGGTCGTACCTGCATTCGGCGCGCATCCACCAGCTCGAGCGGGGGCTCGACTTCTGGAACTGGCCGGCCGAGGACCTGGCCTGGATCCGCGAGCTCTTCGCCAACTACGGCGACGAGATCAACACGTACCAGCACAGCTACCTGCACCAGTGGACCACCCGCGTCCTGTGGCGCGCGGGGTTCGGCGCGGTCGAGTCGCTGCGCCTGTCGAGCGTCCTGACCTCGCTCGTCGGCGTGTGGTTCGCGTGGCTCCTGGCGCGGCGCTTGTGGCCGGGGCGGGCGTGGACGGCGCTCTTGGCCGCGCTCCTCGTCGCGTTCCACCCGCTGCTCGTCTTCTACGGCCGCGCGGGCTGGGGGCAGGCGGGCTTCACGGCCTTCTACCTGGGCTTCCTGGCCGTCGCCTGGCGCCTCGTCGGCGATCCGCGGCCGCTGTCGCGGCGCTGCGCCGCCTGGTGCGCGCTCGCGCTGGCCGCGACGTCGCTCCTCGCCTTCGGCTGGCAGGAGAACGTGGCCCCGTGGATCGTAGCCTCGTCGCTGGTGGTCTTCGGCATGCGCGTCCTGGCGCCGGCCGAGGATGACGCGCAAGGCGTCCTGGCGCGACTCCGCTCGAGGCGCACGGTGGCGTACGTGCTCGGCTGCGCGCCCGTGGGGGCGGCCACGCTGGCGCTCTTCCTGTGGTCGCCCTTCGCGCAGAAGTACTGGTTCGATCCGGCCGGGCGCGCGCGCCTGCCGTGGTTCGAGCTGAAGGAGAAGACGCTCGCCGACCTGTTCGTCGAGCAACGCGCCATCGCGCTGCTGGGCTGGATCTTGCTCGCGGCCGCGCTCGTGGGCGTCCGCGCGGCGTGGCGCCAGTCGCGCCGCGCCTGCCTGTGGCTCGTGGCGACGGCGCTGCTTGGTTCCGCGACCTTGTTCCTCCTGTTCGGCGACGCGTGGCTGTTGCGCGCCCACTTGCCGGCCTTCGCCATCGCCTGCCTGCTGGCGGCGCGCGGCGCGGCGGCCTTGCCGCGCGCGCTCGCCCTCGTCGCGGCCGCGCTGCTCGCCGGATGGTGCCTGTCGGCGACGCGCGCGAGCCTCCACCAAGGCCTCGACCATCCGTTCTTCCTGCGCACGCTGTACCAGCGCGCTTCCGAGGAGCCCAAGGACCAGCGGCACGTCGACGACGCGCTCTACGCCACGCTCGTCGAGCGGCGCGCGGAGGGCGAGGTCGTGGGCGCCGCCTTCGACAAGGTGCCCATGTTCCGCCTGCTCGACCTCGGCCTGCGCTCCGTGGAGATCGCTCCCTCGGGCGACATGCCGCGCGAGGCGGCGCCGAGGTGGATCGTCGGGGTGGCGTCGCTGATGAAGGCGCGGCGCTGCCTTGTCGAGGATGGGGGGCCGTACGAACTGGTCGCGCTGGACGGCGTGGGACGCCACGGGTTGTACCGCCTGGCCGATGGTCGTTGAACGCGGCGGCGCGGCGTGGCGCCCGACGGCGTCCGGACGAGTGGGGACGGCGCCTCGCCGCTGCTAGGATGGCCCGCATGCGTCGCGCCCCGCTTTGCGCCCTGCTGCTCTTCGCCGCCTGCGGCGAGCTGGACCCGCCGCGCGTGGCGCGCCTGGAGCTGCGCAGGCCCGACGAGAGGATCGACGCCAAGGAGGACGTGCGCCGCTCGCGCGCCGAGTCCTCGCGCATGGCGGCCTTGGCCTTCGACGCGTGGACCGTGCCGCTGGGCGCGCGGCGCGAGGTGCGCGCCCCCGAGGGCCATGGCGGCCGCGCGCGCTTCGAGGTCGGCCTCGACTTGTCCGAGGCCGGCGGCTTCGATCCCGCGACGCGCGTGCGGCTGTCGGCCGAGGTGGCTGGGGGCGGGAGTCGCGCCGAGCGCGTCGCCACGGCCGCCGAGTGGAGCGCGCTCCTCGGCGAGGTCGCGCTCGAACTCGAGCTGCCGTCCGGCGAGGTGCCCGTGGTGCTCGCCGCCGAGGTCGAGGGCGTCGCGCCGTCCCTGGCCGCCCTGGCCCGTGGCGCCTTCGGCATTCCGCTCTCGTGGCGCCAGAGGGCGGCGCCGCGCCGGGACGCGCCCAACGTGCTGATCTTGTCCATCGACACGCTGCGCGCCGACCGGCTGGGTTGCTACGGCCACGCGCGCGGCACCTCGCCCAACCTCGACGCGCTGGCCGCGCGCGGCGTGTTGTTCGAGCGCGCCTACAGCAGCGCGCCGTGGACGCTGCCGTCGTACGCCTCCTTGTTCACGGCGCTCCTGCCGGCCGACCATCGCGCGGGGGTGGTGACCGAGCGCGAGGACCGCTTCGGGACCGACGAGGTGGCGCCGAAGAAGACGACCGAGCTGCTGCGGCCGGACGTGCGCACGCTGGCCGAAGCGGCGCGCGAGGCGGGCTGGTGGACCGCCGGGTTCTACTGCAATCCCTACATCGGCGCGGGCGCGGGCGTCGACCGCGGCTTCGACCGCTGGGAGCGCTACCAGCACGGCGCCAAGGCGGGCGTCGATCGCGCGCGGCGGTGGATCGCCGACCACGGCGCGCGGCAGTGGTTCGTGTTCCTGCACCTGATCGATCCGCACATGCCCTACGCGCCGCCCGCCCCCTACGACCGGTTGCACGCCGGCGTCTCCGTGGACGAGCTGCCGGACTGGCCGCCGACCCTGTCGGCGCTGCGGGCGGGCTCGGACGAGGCGACGCGCAAGCTGTGCTCGGACCTGTACGACGGAGAGGTGGCCTACGCCGACGCGCAGCTCGGACGCCTGCTCGACGACCTGCGTGCGTCAGGAGAACTTGACAACACCATCGTCGTGCTGCACTCCGACCACGGCGAGGAGTTCTGGGAGCATGGCGGCTGCGACCACGGGCACGCCATGCACGAGGAACTGCTGCGCGTGCCCTTCGTCCTGTCCTGGCCGGGGCGCGTCGAGCCGCGCCGCGTGCAGGCGCGCGTGCGCACGCTCGACCTGTACCCGACCCTCGCGGAGCTGCTCTCCCTGCCGCCCCCGCATCCGCTGGCCGAGGGGCGCAGCCTCGCGCCGCTGTTCGCCTCCGACGGGCCGGACCGCGAGGTCGTGGCCGAGGCCATCCTGTGGGGCGAGCGCGAGCAGAAGGCGCTCCTCCTGGACGCGCGCAAGTACGTGGCCAGCGGGTCGGGCGGGTCGGCCTTCGAGCTCCTGCCCGGGGGCCTCGCTCCACTGGATCCGGCCTTGTGCGCCGCCCTGCGGCAGGCCCTGCTCGAGCGCCATCGCCGCACGCAGGCCGCCGAGCGCCCGCGCGGGGTCCTGCAGCTCGACCAGGCCGCCAGGAACGAGCTCGCCCGCATCGGCTACGCCGGGGACTAGCTAGAATCTCCGCCCCCGTTCGCCGCCCCGGCGCGGGGAGGAACACTCGGAGCGCACCATGGGTCTCGCCTGCGGAATCGTCGGCCTGCCGAACGTCGGCAAGAGCACCATCTTCAACGCCATCACCGCCGCGGGCGCTGAGAGCGCGAACTACCCCTTCTGCACCATCGAGCCCAACGTGGGCGTGGTCGACGTGCCGGACGAGCGCCTCGAGACGATCCACAAGTACATCAAGACCGACCGGATCGTGCCGGCGAGCGTCAAGATCGTCGACATCGCCGGACTGGTGGCGGGCGCCTCGCAGGGCGAGGGCCTCGGCAACAAGTTCCTCGGCAACATCAAGGAGTGCGACGCGATCCTGCACGTGGTGCGCTGCTTCAAGAAGGGCGACATCATCCACGTCTCGGGCAGCGTCGATCCCAAGCGCGACATCGAGATCATCGAGCTCGAGCTGCAGCTGGCGGACCTCGACACGGCGACCAAGGCCGTCGAGCGCGTGGCCAAGAAGGCCAAGGCCCAGGACAAGGAGGCCATCGCGCAGAAGGCGGTGTACGAGAAGGCCAAGGACGCGCTCGAGCGCGGCATCTCGCTGCGCACGCTCCCGTGGACGCCGGCGGAGCACGAGGCGCTGGCGCCGCTGTTCCTGATCACCATCAAGCCCGTGCTGTACGTGGCCAACGTCGCCGACGACGACATGGACGGCGCGAGTCCCGAGGCGCAGGTCGTGCGCGCCCACGCCGAGGCGACCGGCGCGCAGATGCTGCCGATCTGCGGCGACATCGAAGGCGAGCTGATGCGCATGCCGGCCGAGGATCGCGGCGCGTTCCTCGCCGAGCTCGGCATGAAGGAGCCCGGGCTCGCGCGCCTGATCCGCACGGCCTACAAGTTGCTCGGCCTGCAGACCTTCTTCACCGCCGGGCAAGTCGAGATCCGCGCCTGGACCATCAAGAAGGGCGACACGGGTCCGGTCGCCGCCGGCAAGATCCACACCGACTTCGAGAAGGGCTACATCCGCGCCGAGGTCTACTCGGTGTCGGACCTCGTCGCCCACGGCAGCGAGGCCGCCATCAAGGCCGCCGGCAAGATGCGCGTCGAGGGTCGCGACTACGTGATGCGCGAGGACGACATCGCGCACTTCCTGATCGCCAAGTAGCGCGCGGGCGGGCGCGCGCGGCGTTCAGGGGCTGCCCAGCCAGTCGTTGAAGCCCTTGATGCCGCCGATGCGCGTCCCGGCGCGCCACAGTCCCGTGCGGGCGCGGTCCAAGCGCCCGTCGGCGTGCGCGTGCCACCACTCGCCGTCCTCGCGGTCGTCGATCCACGAGCCGTGCGCCCGCAGCCCTCCGCGGGGCCAGCACGCGCGCGACGGCCCGTGCAGCCTTCCCATGCGCCAGCTCGAGGTGGCCAGCGCCTTGCCGTCCCTCGTCCAGGCCACGAGCGTCCCGTGGCGCACGAGGCGCCCGCCGACGCGCGCGAGCTCCTCGCTGCGCAAGAGCCGTCCGGCGTGGACTTCGCGCGCGACGAGCGGCGCGGCTTCCGCCCCGGCCTCCGCCCGGGCGGGCAGGTCGCGCTCGACGACGAGCAGCGCCCGGAGGCAGCGCCGCTCGCGGGCGCCGTCGGGGCGCGGCCGCGGGCGGACCCAGCGCGCCGCGCAGAGCGCCAGCGCCGCCCGCAGGCGATCCCATGGCGGGCCGAGGAGCGCCGCGCGCGTCACGGCGTCGCGTCGCGGAGCGCCGAGGCCCAATCGATGGCCGCGTCCAGGCGATCGCCCAGCACGACGCCGCGCGCGCCGAGCTCGAAGGCGCGTCGGCGTCGCGCCGCGTCGTCCATGCCTCCCGCCGCGAAGGCCACGACTCCGCGCGGGATGGTCGGCAGCAGCGCCTCGTGCAGTTCCGCGTCGAGCGCGCCGCCGAAGGGATCCAGCGCCTCGAGCACCACCGCCTCGGGCTCGCAGGCGAGCGCCCGCGCCAGCTCGCGCGCGTCGCGCGCGCGCACGAAGCAGGCCGAGCCGTACTCGCGCGCGAAGCCGCGCAGGTGGGAGAGGGCCGCGTCCTCGAGCAAGCCGGCCTCGAGCAGCACCGAATCGGCGCCGTAGAGGAAGCCCTCGAGCAGCATGTCCTCGTCGAGGATCGCGCCGTCGCGCACGCGGTGCAGGCGCGCGAACTCCGCGGCGCGCAGGTCCTCGAGCGCTCCGTCGTCGCGCGCCGGATCGGTGCCGACGAACACGACGCGCGCGTGCGCGCGGGCGTCGTCGAGCCAGGCGTGCCAGCGCGGACCCGTGCGCGACGAGCGCGCGGGCGCGTGCTGCCCGGGCCGCGGAGCCTCGGCCAGCGTGGCCGGCGACCAGCGCGCCTTGCGGAACAGGCGCAGGGCCAGGATGCGCGGCGCTTGCGTCGCGGCGAGGAAGCGCTCGCGGCGCCACGAGTCGACGTGCACCAGGTCGCGCAGTCGTTCGGGGTCCTGCACCGCGCGGCGTCGGCGCGCTTCGGCGGCGACTTCTTCGCGCCACGCTTGCTGTTGGGTCATCGTCTCCAAGGTCTCGTTCGGCGTGGTGCGCGCCCGGATCGGCCTGCGCGGCCCGCGGGGTTCATGAGCATACGGCGAGGAAGTTGCCCACGATGCGCCCTCCCCAATCCGTGAGGAAGGACTCGGGGTGGAACTGCACGCCATGGCGCGGCAGGCGGCGGTGGGAGGCGGCCATCAGGCGACCGTCGAGGGTCCAGGCCGTGGCGCGCCAGTCGGTCGGCAGGCCGTCCTCCAGCACGACCAGCGAGTGGTAGCGCATGGCGTCGAAGGGCGAGGGCACGCCCGCGAAGAGCGGCGAGCCGTCGTGCCGCACGGGCGTGGCGCGGCCGTGCACCGGCTGCGCGTCCTCGACGAGGCGCGCGCCGGCGGCCTCGAGCAGCGCCTGGTGCCCGAGGCACACGCCGAGCGTGGGCAGCGACTCGGGCAGCGCGGCGATGATCGCGCCTTGGCGGCCAGCGTCGGCGGGGCGGCCGGGACCGGGCGACAGCACGAGGCCCGAGGGGCGCAGCGTCGCGACGTCCCCGGGGCCGATCTCGTCGTTGCGCGCCACGCGCACCGAGGCGCCCAGCGCGCGCAGCAGCTGGGCCAGGTTGTGCACGAACGAGTCGTGGTTGTCGATCAGGAGGATCACGACCGGAGCGGTGCGCCGCGCGCGGCGTGGACCTTCAGGGCGCGCGGCCCTCGAAGAGCTGCGCGTGCAGCGCCTCGACGACGCGCGGAAGCTGGGCGTGGTCGACGACGAAGCTCAGGTTGTTGCCGGTGGCCCCGTAGCTGACGAGGCGCGGCGAGACGGACAGCTCCGCCAGCGTGGCGAAGACCTCGGCGGCGAAGCCGCGGCGTTCGCGCAGCTCCTCGCCGACGATGGAGACCAGCGACACATCGCGGATCACCTCGACCTCGGCGTGCTGGCGCAGGTCGGCCGCCAGGAGGTCGAGCGGCGCGTCCGCGTCGGTCGTCAAGGCCACGGACACCTCGCTGGTGGCGATCGCGTCGACGACGACTTCGCGGCGCTCGAAGGCCGAGGCGATCTTGGCGAGGAAGCCCCACTGGAACTGCATCTCGCTGGCCACGACGTTGACGATGGCGATCTTGTCCTTGGTGGCGATCGACTTGACGCCGCGCGATCCCGGCGCGTTGGCGGCGGCGACGAGGGTCCCGGGCTGCGCGGGCGCGAACGTGTTCAGCACGCGGATCGGAATGCCCTTCTTCACCGCGGGCTGCATCGTCGCCGGATGCAGCACCTTGGCGCCGAAGAACGCCAGTTCCGCCGCCTCGGCGAAGCTCATCGCCGCGACGCGGCGCGCCGAGCGGGTCTTGCGCGGGTCCGCGGTCATCACGCCGTCGACGTCGGTCCAGATCTGGATCTCCTCGACGCAAAGCGCGGCGCCGAAGATGGCGGCCGAGTAGTCCGAGCCGCCGCGGCCGAGCGTGGTGATCTCGTCCTGCGCGCTGCGCCCGATGTAGCCGGTCACCACCGGCAGGCCCTCGATCGCGCCCACTGCGACGCGGATCGCGGCCTCGGCCGAGGGCAGCGGCCGCGCTCCCTGGAAGCGCCTGTCGGTCAACAGGCCCGCGTCCCACGCGTCGACGGCCTTGGCCGGCAGTCCGAGCGAGGCGAGGTGGCCGGCGACGAGGCGCGCGGACAGTCGCTCGCCGATGCTGGCGATGCGGTCGTGCGCGCGCGGCGTGCATTCGCCGAGCAAGGCGACGCCGCGCGCGATCTCGCGCAACTCGTCGCACAGGGGGGCCAACGGGGCGAAGTCCACGCCCAGTTCGTCCGCGGCGTCCTTGTGGCGCCGAGCCACGGCCTGCGCGCGCTCCTCGAGCGGCTCGCGCGCCAAGGCGGCCTTCACGAGCGCGTACAAGTCGTTCGTCACGCCTCCCATGGCCGAAACGACGACGAGCGGCCTCCTGCCGGCGGCCGCGGAGACGATGGCTCCCACCTGGCGGATCGCGGCGGGGGAGCCCACCGACGTGCCGCCGAACTTCATCACGATGCCAGGTCGCATGATCGGGCGGCATGGTACAGCGCGGCCGATTTCCGTTGAAGGCGGACCCCGTCCCGTCCATGGTCGTGCCATGCAGACAGCCAAGTCGAGGACGGCCGGGGCCATTCCCGCCGCCGCGCCCGGCCCCGCGGGCATCCGCTTCCTGGAGGGACCCGGACGCCGCGGCTTCGAGCTGGCGCGCGCCGCCGGCATCTTCCTCGAGTTCATGAAGGGCTTCCGCGCCCTGCACTTCGTCGGGCCGTGCGTGACGGTGTTCGGTTCGGCGCGCTTCGAGGAAAACCATCCGCACTACGCGCTCGGGCGCGAGATGGGCGCGCGCCTGGCGCGCATGGGCTTCACCGTCATGACGGGCGGCGGCCCGGGGATCATGGAGGCGGCCAACCGCGGCGCGAAGGAGGCGGGCGGCCGTTCGGTGGGCTGCAACATCGTGCTGCCCTTCGAGCAGCGGCCCAACCCGTACCTCGACCGCTACGTGCTCATCCGCTGGTTCTTCGTGCGCAAGGTGCTGCTCGTCAAGTATTCCTACGCCTTCGTGGTGCTGCCCGGCGGCTTCGGCACGCTGGACGAGCTGTTCGAGACGCTGACCCTGGTGCAGACCCGCACCATCCAGGACTTCCCCGTCGTGGTCATGGGCGTGGAGTACTGGCGCCCCCTGCGCGTCATGCTCGAGCGCATGGCGGAGGAAGGCACCATCGACCGCGCCGACCTCGACCGCGTCGTCTGGACCGACTCGTGCGACGAGGCCATGGAGCACATCCACGCCATGTCCGTGCGCAAGTTCGGCCTGCGCCCGAAGGGGGCCGAGCCGCGGCGCTGGTGGCTGCTCGAGGACTGAAGCTCCTCAGCGCGACAACCAGCGTTCCCACGGATTGTCGGCGCGCGCCTCGAGGAAGTCGTCGCGCGCGAAGAGCACCTGCGGCTCCAGCTCGGCCGGCAGCGCGCAGGCGACCTGCGTGCGCTCGTTCAGGAGCCACAGGCGTCCCTCGCGCGCCAGCCCCACGGCCACGGTCGTCGAGGCGCCGGTGCTGTCGACGAGTTCGATGCGCGCGCGCGGCGTCGCCAGTCCGAGCTCGGCATGGCGCGCGGGCGGGGCGAAGGCCAACGCCTTGGCGCGGATCCAGAGGGACCCGTAGCCGCCGGCGCGCCAAGGCAGCGCCGCCGCTTTGCTGGTCCCGTCGTCGACCGTGAAGGCGCGCGGCGCGTCGGGCGCCGCGGGCGGCGTGCTCTCGACCACGAGGCGCGTCCCGTCGGCGCGCTCGAGGCGGAAGGCGGCGAAGCCCGCGAAGTCCGGCCCGAAGCAGCCCGCCAGGACGCCGCCGTCGACGAAGGGCGGCAAGCCGTCGCGCTCGGCGGCGACGACGCCGGCGAGGTCGGAGTCGAGCTCCAGCACCGGACCGTCCGTCCCGGCGCGGGCCAGCGCGCGCCCCCGCGGCGGCGCGTCGAGCGCCGGCTGCCACGCGCCGAAGCGCAGCTCGACCAGCAGGTCCTTGTCCGCCTGCTTGGCGTAGCCCGGTCCATGCAGGCGCACGACGAGCGGGTCGTCGAAGCCCAGCTTGCCGGGATCGACCTCGACCAGCGCGGCGCCGCGCGCCCCGCGCAGGTCCGACAACCAGCGCGCGATGGCCTCGTCGTCGCACACGGCCCCCTGCGCCTCGCGCGAGCGCCACAGGCCCTTGGAGCGCACCCACAGCGCCTCGGCGCCGGCGCGTTCGCACGAGATGGCCGCCACCGCCCGACCCTCGAGCAGCGCCGGTTCGACGAGCGGCGCGAGCGGCCGCGCCGGCACCTTTTCGCGGCAGGAGGGAGCGGCGAGGCAGGCGAGCGCCAGCGCGAAGGGGACGCCGCGACGCCAGCGCACGAAGAAGAGCGCCAGCACCACGGGCGCGAGCAGCGCGGCCGCGCGCCAACAGTGGCGCGCCCACGTCGAGGCGACGAGCACGCGATCGGCGCCGGCATCGGGGAGCGCGGCCGCCCACTCGTCGCCCAAGGAGAGCCGCACGCACCACTCGAGCAGGATCGCCTGCGCGTCGTCCTCGCCCGCGGCGAGCTGCGCGTCGGCGAAGGGCTCGGAGGCGCCGCACAGGACGAGGCGCGTCGCCTTGCCCTTGGCGTCGGACTCCCGACCGGCCGCCCCGAGCAGCGGGTCGAAGGAGGGCGGGGGGAACGAACCCTCGACCAGCCACGCCACGTGGCGCGTCGAGCGGATGCCCGCGGGTTCGAGGTCCTCGTCGAGGTCGCCGCCGCGCCAAGGCACGAGGCCGGCGAGCGGACTCGACGAGAGGATCGGACGCGCGGCGAGGCCCAGGTCGGAAAGGCGCGCTCGATCGATGGTCCACGCGTCCGGCGACGGCGCGTCGAGGCGTCGCGTTCCGGATGCGTCGTCCCAGCGCGCGACGAGCAGCGGCACGATGGGCGAGGCGAGGGTCGTCCAGCTCGCCGTGGGCGCCGCCCCGTCCTGCGCGTAGCCCTGCGCGCGCGCCGTGCCGTGCCGCGGGTCGACGAGCAGCCCCTCCTCGCGTCGCAGGCCGAGGCGCGGCAGCCAGGCCCGATCGAGGTCGGCGTACTGCGGACGCGGCCAGAGCGCGAAGCTGCGTTCGTTCTCGGCGCGCGCGCGCGGCGCCACCACGGCTTCCTGCGCCGCCACCAGCGCGGGGCGGCCGCTCGCCAGGTGCGTCGCCAGGCGCGCGACGAGCGGCGTGCCGTCGCGCCGCGGCTGGGCCAGCACGAAGAGGCGCGCGTCCTCCGCGCCGAGTCCATCCTCGCCCACGCGCCGCACCAGGAACCCGTGGTCGGCGAGCAGCGCGCGCGCGGCCGCGTGCCGGTCCGCCGAGCCGGGCGCGAAGCTGCCGCGCGCCTCGTACAAGAGCCGCGCCTCCGCCGGCGCGAGGCGCGCGGGCACGGAGGCGAAGGCCACCCGTGTGTCAAGTTTGCCTGACAAACGCCCCAGGACCATGGCAGCCACGAAGGCGGCGCGCCGAGCGTCGGGCGCGTCCTCGATCGGCAGCCACTCGACCTGGTCGGCCACCTGCGCGCGCAACGCGCAGCGGAAGCGCCAGCTCGCGGCGAAGTCGCCCGTGCGCACGGCGCGCACGATGGACGGCGTCGAATCGTCCGCCGCCACGCGACGCGTCGCCAGGCGCGACGCGTCGATGGCGCCCAACGCCTCGACGAGGGCGGCGAGCTCCGGCAGGCGCGCGCGCACGTCGGGCGGCAGGCTCGCCTCGGCGTCGGCGAAGAGGTCCAGGCGCGAGCCGGGCGGCAGGTCGCGCACGAGCGCCTCCACGCGCGCGTCCAGGGTCGGCCGCGCTGCGGGGGCGGCGCCGCTGGCGAGGGCCACCAGCGCCAGTCCCGCGCAGGCGAAGCCTGCGGTAGCGGCCGCTTCCCGCCCGCGTCCGACACGCTCGCCGCGCGCCAAGGCGCGCGCCGCCCACGCGGCGAGCACCAGCCCGGGCAGGGCCAAGGCCGACAGGAGGAAGCGCCAGCGCGTCGAGGCGTCGGGCGGCTCCGTCGCCGGAGGCGCCAAGCCGCGCGCCACGCGCGCGGCCCGTCGAGCCGGCGCGCGGGCCTCGGCCGCCAACAGGCTCGCCAAGGCCTCGTTCGCCCCGCCTTCGAGGTCGATCCAACCGTCCTTCAGCCAACCCGCATCGCCGGCGACGACCGAGCGTCCACGCCACGGATCGAGCGGCCTGACCTGCACGAAGAGCGGAGCGCCCGCGCCTCGAGCGCCCGACTCCTCGAGCGTGCCGGCGGCGGCGGCGGCGAGCAGGTCCAACTCGACGCCCTGTTCCGCGGCGAGGCTCGCGTCCCCTTGGACGCAGGCGGGCGACTCGAACCACAGCGGGCCGTCCGGCTGGCGCGCGAAGCCGCGGAAGTCCTGGTCCGCCGGCAGGGAGCGCACGCGCGCCAGGCCGTCCTCGCCGCGCAAACCTTGCTCGATGCGCAGGCCCAGGTCGCCGGCGAGGATGGTCGCGGTGGAGCCGGGTTCCAAGGCGAGGCAGGTCGCGCCGCCGCGCGCGCGATGCGCCGCCAACGCCGACAAGTGGCGCTGGTCGGCGCGCGCGGGCGCGACGAGGAACAGCAGGTCCAGATCCGGCGGGATGGAGGCGTCGGCGTCGAAGTCGAGCTCGACGACGTCGGCTTGCCGCTCGAGCACGGCTCGCAGGCGCCGATGGCCCGGCGGGGCGGACAAGCCCACCTTGGCGCGCCTGGGCGCGGAGATCTCCTCGACGAGGCCGTCGAACAGCGCAGGCAGCTCGCGAATGTGGTCGGGATCGAGGCGTTCCAGCGCCGCCGCGCCGCGCGCGCCCAGCGACACGCGCAGCGCGGACCAGATGCTCCTTTCGCTCCATCCGTCGGCGCGCAGGCTGCGCACGCGCGCGGCCGACAAGCCCAGCGCCGCGGCGCGCGAGCGTTCGTGCTGGTCGAGTTCCGGTTGGACGACGCGCACGCGCGCCAAGGGATGCCGCTGCAGGCGCTCGAGGAAGCCCTCGACGTCGCGGAACGCGGCGCGCCACGCCCCGTCGAGCTCCTCGTCGCCGCTCCGGTACCACTCGACGAGCAGCGGCTCGCCCAGCTGGTCGAGCCGCGCCAGGGTGGCGGGTGCCGGCAGCCGCGGCGAACGCGGATCGAAGTCGAGCGGACGCGCCCGCGCGCTCCACCCGGCCGCGAGCGCCAGCAGGAGGAGCGCCGCCACGGCGAGCGAAGCCGGGCCGAGTCGCGCGAAGGTGGCCTTCATCGACCGCCGCGCGCCAAGGCGCGCGCGTTGAGCCACAGCCACAGCGCCGCCTGGCCGACGAACAGCACCAGCGCGTCGAGTCCGACCAATCCACCGACGAGCTGGTCGTAGGCGAGGCGCGGCGACACGTGGCGCGCGGCGAAGGTGCCGGGCAGGAGCTGCGGCGCGAAGCCGTCGAGGATCGTCCAGGCGCGCGGCTCGCCGAGCGCGAGGAAGAAGGCCACGAGGAGCGCCGTCTGCACGTAGGCGGTCGTCTGGTCGGCGGTGGTCGACGAGATCCACGCACCCAAGGCCAGCATCCACGCCCCCAGGAGGAACGCCGCCGCGTAGCCGCCGAGCACCTGCGCCGCCTGCAGGTCGCCGTGCAGCGCGACGAGCGCCACGAGCGGCGTCGTGAGCAGGAGCTGCAGGCCAAGGAGCCACGCGCCCGAGAGCCACTTGCCCAGCACGAGCTGCGCGCGCGAGTAGGGCAGCGCGCGCCACGTCTCCACGGTGCGCGCGCGCAGGTCCTCCGACCACAGGCGCATCGACGCGGCGGGGAGCCAGGCCGCCATCACCCACGGCAGCGGCGCGAAGAACGAGGCGAGCTCGGCGCGTCCGGAGAGGAAGAAGCCGTGCACGAAGGGCGCGATGGAGGCGAGCAACGACACGACGAGCAGCGCCGGCGCGACGTTGCCGTCGAGCGCGGCGCGCCACTCGCGCCGCGCCACCAGCAGCACGCCCGACCATCCGGGGGCGCGTCCCGCCGCGCGCGCGTTGGCGGCGCCGCTCATGCGCGAGCCCTCGCCGAGGCGCGCTCGACCACGAGGTCCTCCAGGCTCGCGCCCGCGGCCTTGGCCTCCGCCTGCAGCGTGGCGAGTGGCGCGTCCAGCGCGATGCGTCCCTCGTCGACCAGGACGACGCGACTGCAGCTCGCCTCGACTTCCTGCAGCACGTGCGTGCTGAACACGATGGCGCGTCCGGGCGACAGTTGGCGCAGCAGGGCGCGGAAGGCGCGGATCTGCAGCGGGTCGAGCCCGTGCGTGGGCTCGTCGAACAGGGCGACCACGGGATCGTGCACCAGGGCCGCGGCCAGCGCCACGCGCCGCCGGTAGCCGAGCGAACACTCGTGCACCCGCGCGGCGAGCACGGCGCGCAGGTCGAGGCGCGCGACGAGCTCGTCGATCCGCGCCGCCAAGCCCGCGCCCCGGAGGCCGCGCGAGGCGCCGTGGAAGCGCAGCAGCTCGTCGACGCGCATGCCCTCGAACAACCCGTCGTGCTCGGGCAGGTAGCCGAGGCGCGCGCGCGCCGCCAGCGGTTCGCGCGCGGCGTCGAGGCCGTCGATCTCGACCTCGCCCGCGTCGGGGACAAGGGTCCCGGCGAGGATGCGCAGCGTGGTGGTCTTGCCCGCCCCGTTGGCCCCGAGGAAGCCCACGACTTCGCCGGGCGCGACCTCGAAGGACACGCCGGCCAAGGCGAGCTTGGCGCCGTAGCGCTTCTGGAGGCCTTTCGCCCGCAAGAGGGGGTGGGACATGGCGGCGAGGATACCCGTGGCGCGGGCCGCTTGCACCGCGCGACGACGCCTCGCCCGGCGCGCCTCGGCCGCCTCGAGCTGGCCGCGGCCTCGCTCGCCAGAGCGGAGGCGACCGGCGGCTCGTCCGGTCCGAGCATGGACATCTGGCATCGGTAGCATGCGCCCCGCGCGGGGGGTACCTTCCCCTTGCATGACGGCACCCATCGCCTCGCGTCCTCCCTCGCCGGGCCGGCCGCCTCTCCGCGGGCGGGGGATGCGCCGCGGTCGACTAGCGCTGGCCTCGCTCGTGGCGCTGGCCGGCGCCTGCGGCGAGGCCGACGCGCCCGCGCCGGGGACGCGGTCCATCGGCGCCGATCGCCCGCCCTTCGCCGTGCCGCGCGACGCGGCCGAGCGCGAGCGCCTGCGCGGCGTCGACGCCTTCCATCCCGAGCGGGACTTGCCCGCGCGCGATGGAGGCAAGGTGGTCCTGCACACGGAGGCGCTGCCCAAGCACCTCAACCCGCTGCTCGCCAGCACGGTGCACACGCGGCGCATCCTGCAGGACGCGCACGCCACGCTGCAGGCGCGCGACGCGCGCGGCGAGTGGCGCCCGCAACTCGCGCGCGCCGTGCGCGTGCTGGATCGGTTGTCGCTGTCCACCGGCGAGGTCCTGTACGGTCGCGCCGACGCACCGCTGGGTCGGTTCGAGGTCGACGGCGAGACGCGGGTCGCCCTACTGTCCGAGGGGACCTTGTCGCGCGGCGTGCTGCACGAGGTCGAGCTGCAGCCCGGGATCCGGTGGCACGACGGCGCGCCGCTCGAGGTGGAGGACATCCTGTTCAGCCTCGGGCTGCACAAGAACCGCGAGGTGCGCTGCGACGAGTCGCGTTGGCAGTACGAGCGCATCGTGTCGAGCCGGAAGGTCGACGAGCGCACGTTGCGCATCGAGTTCCGCGAGCCGTACTTCCAGTCGACGGCGGCGGTGGCCGAGCTGCCCATCCTGCCGCGGCGGCACTACGACCTCGACCTCGTGGAGCCGGGCGTCGCGCACGACGAGGCCTCGCGCGCGCGCTTCGTCAACGAGCACCCGAAGAACCGCGAGTGGATCGGGCTTGGACCGTACCGCGTGGCGCGCTTCGACTCGCAAGGCGTCGAGCTGCGCCGCTTCGACGGCTGGTTCGATCCGGCCACGCGGGGCCGGTGCGAGACGCTCGAGTGGCGGCTCGTGGCCGATGCTGGCGCGGCGTGGCGCGCGCTGCGGACGGGCGACCTCGATCTCGCCGCCGCGCTCTCCACCGACGACTTCCTGTCGGCCGAGGCCGAGCGCCTCGAGGCGGAGGGCCGCATCGTGCGTTCGCTGCTCGAGGCGCCGGGCTACTGGTACGTCGCCTGGAACCAGCTGCGGCCGCCGTTCGACGACGCGAAGGTGCGCCTGGCGCTCGGGCTGGCCGTCGACCTCGACGCCTTCGTCGCCAGCCACTACAAGGGCCTGGCGCAGCGCGTGACCGGGCCTTACCCGCCCGGATCGCCCTTCTGTCCCGAGGACCTCGCGCCGCTGGCGCATGATCCCGCGCGCGCCGCGGCGCTCTTCTCGGAGGCGGGTTGGCGCGACCTCGACGGAGACTCCGTGCGCGACAAGGAGGGCGCGCGCTTGTCCTTCGAGTTGCTCGTGCAGTCGGGCGGGGGCCCCGCCGCGGCCTTCGCCGCGTACTACCAGGAGTCGCTGCGCGCGCTGGGCGTCGAGGTGCGCGTCGGCACGCTGGAGCTCGCGCAGCTCGTCGCGCGGCGCAACGCGCGCGACTACGACGCGGTGCTCCTGGCGTGGGCGGTCTCGCCCGAGCCGGACCCTTCGCAGACCTGGCACTCGCGCCACGCCGCGCCGGGCGGCGGCGGCAGCAACTTCGCCGCGCTGCGCGACGCGGAGGTCGATCGCCTGCTCGAGGCGGGCGCCGCCGAATTGGACGCGGCGCGCCGCGCGCGGCACTGGCGCGCGCTGCACCGGCGCGTCGCCGAGCTCCAGCCGTACCTCTTCGGCGTCGCGCCCCTGCGCAAGGTCGGCGCCGCGCGCGGCCTGCACGGCCTGCGCTGGCAGGCGCTCGACCCCAACTTCCGCGCGCGCGAACTCTTCTGGGCCGGTCCGCGCGACTAGGTCGCGCGCCAGCGTATGGGACTCGTCCTGCGAGTGCTGCTGCGGTTGTGCGCGACCATCCCGCTGGTCGTGCTGGTGGTCGCCGGATTGTTCCGCTTCGCTCCCGGCGCGCGCGGGCTCGAGCTGCAGTCCGACTCGGGCACCTCGTCCTCCGCGGCCAGCGCGGCCGAGGAGCGCTTCGCCGCCGACCACCTGCTCGACGCCTCCTTCGCGCGGCAGTACTTCCACGCGCTGGGGCCGTTCGACTTGTCGCCGCGCGGCCATGCGTGGTTCGGTGGAGACCACAGCAGGCCGTGGCACGGACTGCTGGCGTTCGAGTTCGGCGCGGAGCAGGCGCGTCCGCAGGTGCGCGTGGCCGACGAGCTTGGACGCAGGCTGCTGCTGACAGTGCCGCTGTCCACGGTCGCGCTGGCCGTGGCGCTGCTCCTCGCGCTGCCGCTCGGGCATTGGCTGGCGCTCCGCGGCGCGCGGGCCGACGCGCGCGCGTGCGGCGCGCTGCTCCTGTGCCTCGACGCCTTGCCGGGCTTCGCGCTGTGCCTCCTCCTCGTGCAGGCCTTGGGGCCGACGGGCATCGACTGGTTCCCCGCGCTCGGACTGGAGTCGCGCGATCCAGGCCTGCCCTCGTCGCTGGATCGCGCCTGGCACCTGGCGCTGCCGATGCTCGCCTTGTCGCTGGGCTCGATCGCGCACCTGTCGCGGCAATTCGCCGTCGGCCTGCAGGCGATCGAAGGCGAGGAGTGGATGCGCGCGGCGCGCGCCAACGGCCTGACGCGCTCGCAGGCGCTGCGGCGGCACGGCTGGCGCCACGCCGCCGGGGCGCTCGTGGGCCTCGTCGGCGGCGCCCTGCCCGGCCTGATCTCCGGCTCGGTGGTGGTGGAGACTATCTTCGGCCTGCCGGGACTGGGCGGCTACGCGATGGAGGCCGTGCTGGCGCGCGACCACGGGATCGTGCTGGCCGCCTGCACGCTGGCGGCGGTCTTGGCCGTCGTCGGCTCCGTCGCCTCCGACCTCCTGCTGGCGCGGCTCGATCCGCGGGCGTCCCATGCGTGATCCCACCCGCGCGTCGATTCGGCGTGGTTGGCCGCGTCGCGCCGCCTGGGCGGTCCTCGCGGCATTGCTGGCCATGGCCTGGCTCGCGCCGCTCTTGTCGAGCGCGCGGCCCTTGTGGGCCGTGGCCGTCTAGGTGGAGCGCGTGCGCGAGGCGCGCGCCGCCTCGCGTCAACTGCTCGACGAGCTCGTGGCGGCCGAAGCGGTCGCCGCGGAGGCGCGCGACGTGCGCGCCGTGGCCGCCTTGAGGGACAACCTGGCGCGCATCGCGCGCGTCAAGGCGGAGCTGGAGGGCGAACCCGAACCGGAGAGCCTCGCGCGCTTCGAGCGCGCCACGCGGGAGGCGGAGGCGGGGGAGCTGCGCGCGCGACTCGAGCGTTGGGAGGCCGCCACCGGAGATGGCTTGCGACGGCGCGCGGGCAGCCCCGCCGTGGCGAACCTCGCCGACGGCGAGCTGGCGCGCCTCGTCTGCCTGCCGTTCGTGGCGATCCTCGGCCTGGGCCTCGCGCGCGGACGAGCACCCGCGGCGCGCGCGCTGCTCGCCGGCGTCGGGGCGGCCGCGCTGGTGGCGCTGTTCGCCACGTGGGCGCGCCACGACGCGCCGCGCTTCCTCGACAAGCAGAGCCTCGCGCGCGGCGAGCACCAGGTGGAGTTCGTCGCCTGGGCTCCGCTGGCCTTCGGCCCCAACGAGACGCGCCTAGCCGAGGCGTGGAGCCCGCCCAGCTGGATCCGCGACGCCGCGCCGCGCGTCGTCGCGACCTTGCCGGGCGAGCCCGGGCTCGACAGCGCCTGGCGCCATCCGCTCGGCACCGACGCGCTCGGACGCGACGTGCTGGCGCGCGTGCTGCACGGCGCCGCGCCCACGCTCGAGATCGCGCTGGGCTCGGCACTCGCGGCCTTGGCGCTGGGCGTGCTGCTGGGCCTGGCGGGCGGCTGGTTCGGCGGGCTGGTCGACGCGCTCGTGCAGCGCGCGATGGAGGCGCTCTCCAGCCTGCCCTTCTTGTTCCTCGCCATCGTCGTGTTGTCCGCCACGCGCGGCGCAGTGGCGCCCGGTCCCGCGTTGGCGGCGACCATCGCCTGCGTGGCCTGGACGCCGGTGGCGCGCGTCGTGCGGTCGCTGGCCATCCTCGAGCGCGGACGCGAGCACGTGCTGGCGGCGCGCGTCGCCGGCATTCCTTCGTGGCGCATCGCGCTGGTGCACGTGCTGCCGGCGACCACCACCGCGGCGCTGGTGTCCACCGCCTTCGTCGCGGCGGGCGCGGTGGGCGTCGAGGCCGCGCTGTCGTGGCTGGGCCTCTCGACCAGCGTGCCGCAACCCACGTGGGGCGGCCTGGCGGCGGGCGTGGCGAGCCTCGATCGCGCGTGGATCTGGCTGCCGCCGAGCGCGCTCGTGGCCACGACCTCCATGGCGCTCCTCGTCCTCGCCCATGGAGCAGCGCCGCGCCCGCGCGATCGGGACGAGCCTGGCGGGGGAGGCGCGGCGTGAGCGGCGATCCGCTGGTCGAGTTGCGCGGCTTCGGCCTGCGCCGCGGCGCGGTCGAGGCGCTCCGTCAAATCAACTTGACGCTGGGCCGCGGCCAGTCGCTGGCCGTGGTCGGACGCTCTGGCGCGGGCAAGTCCAGCCTGCTGCGCGCCATCGGCGGGCTGCTGGACGCGGACGAGTCGCCGTCCGGCCACCTGGCGCGCCCGGGCGGGGACGCGCCGTGGCGCGAGGTCGGCTTCGTGTTCCAGGAACCGCGCGCGGCGCTCGACCCGTCGTGGCGCGCGGGCGACCTCGTGGCCGAACCGCTGCGCGCGCTCGGGACGAGCGCCGCGGAGCGCGAGGGGCGCGTGCTGCGCGCGTTGGCCGAGGCGGGCCTGCCGGAGCCCGAGCGCATGGCCCGCAGCTTCCCGCACCAGTTGTCCGGCGGCGAACGGCAGCGCGTGCTGCTCGCCGTGGCGTTGGCGCGACGGCCCGCGTTGCTGCTGCTCGACGAGCCGTCGAGCGCGCTGGACCACGCCGCCGCGACGCGCCTCTTCGACGATCTCGAGCGCCTGCGGCGCGAGCAGGGCCTCGCGTGGATCGC
>JBEBCR010000223.1:0-7131 GCA_041157565.1 Planctomycetota bacterium
CGCCCGCGCGCTGGCGCCCGCCGTCCATGGACCTGTGGATCGGCCCCGGGCGGCAGGAGCAAGTCCTGCGCGCGCGGCGCGGCATGGTGGCGCGCGGCGTCGTGGTCGACGAGGACGGCGATCCCGTCCCGGATGCCAGCGTGGCGCTCGGGCCGCGGGCCGGCGGACATCAAAGGACCGACGGGGCAGGGCGCTTCGAACTGGCCCTCGACGGCGTGGGCGAAATCCTGCGCATCGAGCACTTCGACCACCCCGCGCTCGAGGTGCAGGCCCCGCCCTTGGCGTTCGCCACGCCCGAGCCGGACGGGGCGCCGCGCTGGCGCATCGCGCTCGAGCCCGCCTCCACGGCGACCTTCCGCGTCGTCGACGCGAACGGTTCGACTCGCCCGGGCGCGCGAGCCATGCTGCATGAACGCGCGGCGGCGCGCGGCCGCGAGGCGCACGTCGATTCGTCCGGCATGCTCTTCGCCTACCGCCTGCGCCGCGGCGTGGAGCACCTCGTCGTCGTGCGCGCGCCGGGCTGCGCCCCGCTGGTCCACGCCTTCGAAGCGCCGCTGGAGCCCGAACGGCACCTGGGCGACCTCGTCCTCGACGCGCGTCCAGCGCGCTTGACGGTGCTCGTGCGCTCGAAGGACGGTGCGCCGCTCGCCGCCGCGCGCGTCGAAGTGGAGGAGGCCGGGCCGAGCGCGGCGGCGGGCCTCGCGGGCTCGCGCCGCTCGGCTCTCTCCAACCACGACGGACTGGTCGTGTTCGAGGACCTGCCCGCCGGAGGCACGATCGCCGAAGCCTGGCCGCTGCACTCCGACGCGTCCTGCTCGGCGAAGTTCGAGCTCGCCGCGGGCGAGGACCGGCGCCTCGAGCTCGTGGCGCGGCACGCGGGGCGGATGCGCGGCTTCGTCGTGGGCGCCGACGGCTCGCCGATCCCGCGCGCGGACGTGGCCGTGGTCCCGGCGCGGGAGGAGCTCGACTGGCCGCGCGCGTCGACCTCGACGGGGAGCGACGGCGGATGGGTCGTCGAGGGACTCCTCGAGGGCGGCGACCACCTGATCCACGTCGCGCCGACGCCGGCCGCGAACGAGCGCCCGGGGACGGGCAAGGCCTGGCGCGGCGGCGCCTTCGGCCCGATGCGTCCGGGCGCGGAATCGATCCGCATCGAGCTGGAGGAGTTGCCGTGGCGTCGGCTGCGCGTCGAGGACGCGCGCGGCAAGCCGCTGGCGCGCGCCATGCTCGTCGCGTCCCCGCCCGCGGACGCGGACGCGCGGGATCCCTCCGTCCCGCGCCGGCGCGAGCTTGCGTGCGACGACTCCGGCGAAACGCTCGTGGCCTGGCCGTCCGACACGACGATGCGCGTCGAGTGGCGCGGAGCCGACGGCGCGCGGCGCGAAGAGGTGGTCGATTGGACGCAGGCCGCCGAGGTGGTGGTGCTGCGGCCGCGTTGAAGTGCTGGTTCAGTACGCCGCGCGGTGCAGGCGTTCGAGGGCCTCCCAGTCCCTGGCCGTCCAGTCCGCCAAGGCTTCCTCGACGGCTTTGCGCTGCATCTCCTGCGCCCGGCCGATCCAGTGCCGCCGGCGCTCGAGCGCGCGATCCCAATCGGTGGCGTCTGGTGCCAGGTTCGCCTTGGCCAGCGCCTCGTCCACGGCGGGCCGCTCGCGCTCGACCTGCCTGGCCAGGCACCACAGGAGGCGGTCCAGCAAGCGGCTGGAGGGCTCGTGCGCGCGCGCCGCGGGACCGCTCAAGGTGCGCAGCAACTGCGCCGCGTGGCACTCGAGTTCAGCCACCTGGTCGCTGCTCAACGGCCCCTGCCCCGCGCTCGGGTAGGGCTTGGTCAGGATGTCGCGCGCCGACAGGATGCGGTCCTTGGCGGACGCGAACTGGATGCCGCGACGCTCCCAAATCGTGGGATCGAACGAGACGCCTCCCTTGGCGCGCGCGGCGGCGGCCAGCGAGTTCAGCCCCTTCTCCAGCCACGTCGGCAGCACGCGCCGCAGGTCGGGGTCGCGATCCTCGAACCAAGCCTCGAGCACGCCGCGACCGGCGATGCTATGGGACCAGTTGCCTTGGCTCTTGTGGTCCTCGCAGCCGACGATGGAAAAGGGCATGCCCTGGCGCAGCCGTCGCAGGTCCTGCGCGTTGGCGTCGTCGCGGCGGCTTTGTTCGTACTCGAGGCCGGGGTAGACCGTCAGGACGGTCGTGCGCGCGGCCTTGCGCGCCACGTGGTCCCCGAAGCGCGCCTCCAGCCAAGCGCGCCACGCGGCCATGTCGCGGCCCAGATCCTTGGCTTCGGCGGACTTGTCGGCATGCAGGAGCAGCACGCCACCCTCCTCGGTCGCCTTCCATCCCGGAGGCAGCGAAGCCTTCGTCCAAGCCTTGATGGCCTGCGACTGCTCGGCCATCAGCTTGGCCGACTCCACCACGTCCAGCCCGGCCATGTCGCGCCAAAGGATGGCTGGGCGCGGCGCCGCCCAAGGCGGAGCCGACTTGCCGGCGCCAGCGGGCTTGAGCGACTTCGCCACGGCGACGAGTGCCGCCTCCGCGTCGGCGCGCGTGGCGGGGCTGCAGCGCATCTGCAGGACCACCTCGAGATCGTCCTGCCTGCACAGGCGGACCAGCAGCCAGCGACGCGGCTGCCCGACGGCGTCCTCGTAGAGCACTGCTTCGAGGCTCGTGCACTCGAAGCCGCCGTGCTCCTGGACCGAGCCGGGCAGGAAGGACAGCCCCGGCAGCTCGCGCTCCATCAGCGCCAGGTAGCCGGGATGGCTCGATTCGATGGCGGACGGATTGCCTGCCTTGGAGAACACCAGCACGTCCAGCACGTCGTTGGTCGACTCGCGCGCCTTGGCTCCGCCCAGGAAGGCGTACTCGTGCACCTTGGCTTCGGGATCGATCCAACGCGCGACCTGGTGCGCCTCGTGCGGCATCACGGGCAGCCGCTGCCAGCCCTTGGGAGGCGCGAACTGCAGGGGCGCCTGCACTGCTTGGCCGCGCGAGGACCCGGCCATCGCGCAGACGGAAAGGACGCAGGCGAGGATGGCCGAATGGAGTGGCAGTCGATTCATGGCATGGGTTCGTGATTGGCCCGGTGGCGCGGGCCGAGTCGCGGTGGGCGGTGGCTGCGCCCTCCAAGCGCGCGAGCGCCCGGCTTCCCACCAGGATTCCCGCTTTGGCTCGCTCAACCGCGAACGCCAACCGCGGGTTCGGTCCGCCTCAGGTCGACGACGAAGCGCGCGGCGGCGGCGTACATCGCCAGCGAGACCATGCCGCGCGCCACCGCGGCGACTCCGGGCGCGTGCACCAGTTGGATGCCGAGCGCGGCGCCCAGCGCGGCGCCCAAGGCGAGCGGCACGGCGCGTCCGCCTTCGAGCGTCCCGTCGCGCCGGTACAACGCCACGCTGGTCCACGCGGTGGCGGTCGACATGGCGAGGCTCGCCGCGCGCGCCCCGAGGTAGCCGAGGCCGGGCACGAGGTAGAGGAGGCCGGGGACCGCCACCAGTCCACCACCGATCCCGAGCAACGGCGCCAGCACGCCCGAGACGAAGCCGATGGCCGCGATCCACAGCCAGTCGCCGGGGCCCAACTGCACGAGCGCCGTGTCGCGCGGCTCGTCGGCACGCATCTGGAGGGCGTCGACGAGCACCCAGGTGCCCACGAGGAGCAGCAGCGCGACGAAGAGTTGCTTGAGCGCGCGCGTAGGCAGGCGCCGACCGACGACGTAGCCGAGCCAGGTGCCGACCAACGCGCACGGCACGAGGACGAGCAGCGTCGGCGCGTGGAAGGCCTGCTCCGGGTGGAAGGACTCGAAGGCCGTCGCGCTGGTCGTCGATGCCGCCACGAGCACCAGCGAGTTGGCCACGGCGCGCTGCATCGGCAGGTGGAAGCCGAAGACGAGGATCGGAACCGCGAAGACGCCGCCCCCGATGCCGCACAGGGCGCTGTAGCAGCCCAACGCCACGCCGAGGATCGCCAGCTTGGCCGGCTTGGGCGCGGGGCGCGCCGGTTCGACGACGGTCTCGACCATGGCCGTCGATTGTCGCCCCTCCGCGGTCCAAGGCAACCAGGGAACATGGCGCGGGCGTGCTCGCGAGGCCGGCGGAGGGCGAGGCGCTATCCTCTGCCGAGCGGCCGACGGCCGCGGCCAACCATGAAGCACCTGATCCCCCTAGCCACCCTCGCCCTGCTCCCAGCCTGCTCCTCCTTCGGGACCGAGGGCGGCCCGCACGGACAGCAGGCGTCCGCGGAGGTCCAGCGCGTGTTCCCCTACGAAGCGAAGAAGCACACCCTCGACAACGGCTTGACCGTGCTGATGGTGCCCATGCCCTCCGACGGCCTCGTCTCGTACTGGTCGATCGTGCGCACCGGCTCGCGCGACGAAGTCGAGGAGGGCGTGACCGGCTTCGCCCACTTCTTCGAGCACATGATGTTCCGCGGCACCGAGAAGCGCCCGGGCAAGGTCTACGACGGCATCGTGCACGGCATGGGCGCCGACGCGAACGCCTTCACCACCGACGACTACACCGCCTACCACCTCTCGGTCGGCCGCGACGACCTGCCGACGGTGATCGAGATCGAGGCCGACCGCTTCCAGAACCTCGCCTACGACGAACCCGCCTTCCGCACGGAGGCGGGCGCCGTGTTCGGCGAATACAGGAAGGGCCGCAGCAGCCCGTTCGAGGTGCTGTTCGAGGCGCTGCAGGAGAGGGCCTTCGACAAGCACACCTACAAGCACACGACCATCGGCTTCCTGCGCGACATCGAGCGCATGCCCGAGCAGTACGAGTACTCGAAGGGCTTCTTCAAGCGCTTCTACCGCCCGGAGAACGTGGTGCTGACCGTGGCTGGCGACTTCGACGAGGCGGAGACGATGAAGCACATCCGCGCGCAGTACGGCGGGTGGAAGCGCGGGTACGAGGCTCCGCAGGTGCCCGTGGAGCCGCCCCAGCAGGGCCTGCGCCGCATCGACGTGCCCTTCGACGGCCAGACGCAGCCGATCGTGACGCTGAACTTCAAGAGCCCGGCCTTCGCGCCCGGCGACAAGCTCGCCGTGGCCGGCCGCGCCGCCGCGGACATCTGGTTCGGCGAGACCTCGGACCTCTACCGCCGCCTCGTGATCGAGGAGCAGCGCTGCGAGTTCCTCGCCGCCTCGTTCGAGAACACGCGCGATCCGGGCCTGTGGACGATCTACGCGATGGTCAAGGACCCCGCCGACGTGCGCAGCGTCGAGAACGAGATCTGGAAGGAGATCGAGGAGGCCGCGCGGACCGCGCCGACGCAGGCGCGCCTGGACGGGGTGCGTTCGCACCTGCGCTACGCGTTCCTAGCCGGATTGACCACGCCCGACGCCGTCTCGCAGGCCATCTCGCGCTTCGTGGCGCACACCGGCGACCTCGCCTGCATCGACGAGTGGTACACGACGCTGGCGCGCCTCGCGCCGGCCGACGTCGCCGCCGGCGTCGCCATGCACCTGCGCCGCGACGGCTGCACGGTCGCCACGGTGCACGCGAAGGGCGTCGAGTTGCCCAAGGCCGCGGCCATCGCGGGAGCGGACGCGCCGCACGCAGCGCGCCTCGCGCTCGAAGACGACGCGGCTCCGCGCCTGCCGGAGCCGTTGGTCGAAGCCCGCGCCGAAGCCCGCGCCGAGGGCCTGCCGCAGGAGCCGGTGCTGCTTCCCGTGCCGGCCGACCCGACGGTGTCGTTCCAGCTGTGGTTCCAGGTCGGCAGCCAGGACGATCCCGTCGGCAAGGAGGGCCTGGCGGCCTTGACGGCCGCCATGATGACGGAGGGCGCCACGAAGAAGCGCAGCTATCCGGAGCTGCTCGAGGCCCTGTACCCGCTGGCCGGATCGATCGGCGCCAGCGTCGACCGCGAGCAGACGATCGTGCGCGGCAGCGTGCACAAGGACCACGCGGCGGCCTTCGCCGACCTCTTGGTCGAGATCGCCACGCAGGGCGCCTTCGACGAAGCCGACTTCAAGCGCCTGAAGGACCGCGCCGTCTCGAGCATCGAGAACGACCTGCGCTACGCGTCCGGCGAGGACACGGGCAAGGCGGCCCTGATGGAGAAGGTCTTCCGCGGCACGCGCTACGCGCATCCCGAGGCGGGCACCGTCGAGAGCCTCAAGGGCCTGGCGCTCGAGGACGTCAAGCAGTTCGCGCGCACGCGCTTCACCAAGGAACGCTGCGTGCTCGGCATGGGCGGTGGCTACCCGGCCGCGCTGGTGGCGCGCGTCTCGGCCGCGCTGGCGACGGGCCTGCCTTCCGCCAAGGTGGAGCCCACGCCCGCGCCGCAGCCGGCTCCGCTGGTCGGACGCCCGGTCGTCCTCGTCGACAACAAGAGCGCCATCGGATCCTCGATCTCGATGGGCGTGCCCATCTCGGCGCGCCGCGGCACGCGCGAGTTCGCCGCGCTGTGGATCGCCAACAGCTGGCTGGGCGAGCACAGGAACAGCGGTTCGCACCTCTACCAGGTGATCCGCGAGGAGCGCGGCATCAACTACGGCGACTACAGCTACATCGAGGCCTACCCCAACGGCGGCCGCCTGCAGCAGCCGCCGCAGGGCGTGTCGCGCCGCGCGCAGCTGTTCGAGATCTGGATCCGCACCGTGCCGACCGAGCGCACGCTGTTCGCCCTGCGCGCCGCGCTGCGCGAGGTCGAGCGCCTGCACAAGGAGGGCCTGACGAAGGAGCAGTTCGAGTCGACGAGGAAGTTCCTCAAGGGCTACACGCTGCACTTCGCCGAATCGAGCGCGGCGCGCCTGGGCTACGCCATCGACGACCGCTTCCACGGCATCGACGGGCACCTCGCCTCGTTCCGCAAGCTCCTCGACGAGGTGACGCTCGCAGAGGTCAACGCGGCCGTGAAGAAGCACATGGGCGTCGACAACCTCGCCATCGCCATCGTGACCAGCGACGCCGCGGCGCTGCGCGCCGCGCTCGAGAAGGGCGAGCCCAGCCCGATCGCCTACGGCGCCGGCGAGACGAAGTCGGCGGAGACTTTGGCCGAGGACCAGCTCATCCAGTCCTTTTCGCTGCGCATCCTGCCGGGCACGATCGAGGTCGTGCCGGTCGACGCGCTGTTCCAGAAGTAGCGCGGCGCGGACCGCAGGCGCGGGGGGGGGGGGGGGGGGGGGGGCGGCCC
>JBEBCR010000224.1:0-14963 GCA_041157565.1 Planctomycetota bacterium
GCTCATGAACCAGAAGCGCCCCGTGCACCTGTACACCGTGTTCGCCGGCATGGAGCGCGAGGCCACCGAGAAGGCGCGCGAGTACTTCAAGCCGTTCCGCCCGTCGTCGCCGCAGATCGCCTTGATGAAGGACGGCAAGCTGGTGAAGCTGGTCCAGCGCCAGGACATCGAAGGTCGCGACGCGCACACCATCGCCAAGGACCTGGCGGCGGCGTTCGACGCGCACTGCTGAGCGCGACGCCGAGCGCGATGGACGCCGCGGCCCGCCTGGCCCTCGCGCAGGACTTCCTGCGCGAGGCCGTCTACGCCTCACGCGCCAAGCAGGCCGCGGGCGCCGAGCTCCTGCGCCTCGCCTCGCCCCGCGTCAAGGGCGCCTGCGGCCTCGGCGAAGCGGCGGCCCTCGAGCTGGAACTGTCGCCGCGCGCCGCGGAGCTCTACGCGCAGCTGTGGCCCGCCGGCCACGGCGACTTGCGCGCCCTGCAGGCCGCCATGGAGCGCTGGGTCGTCGACCAGGACGCGCTCGACCGCGAGCGCAACCACTACTTGAAGGCCTTCCGCCACAAGCACGGCTTCGACCGCCGCGCGTGGAGCAAGGAGCTCCTGGCCGAGTACGAGGTCGGCCTCGCATCCATCGCGGCGCGCGAAGACGAGGAGCGCCTGCGTTCGGCGGCGGCGCTGGGCTGAAGCCCGCGCGAGGAGGTTCGCCTCGTGGCGGCCTCAGCGGTGCATGTTCCAGTGCAGCGACAGGCTCGCGCCGCACGCGGCGCAGTCGCTGCGTCCTCGGCCGGCGGCGCGCGGGACGCCGCACGACGGGCATTCGAGGCGCACGACGCCGGCCGGGTCGTCAAGTTGATTTGACGGGCTGGCCGGATCGGCGGGCACGTCGAGCTTGAGGAAGAGGCCGCAATCGGTGCAGGGCCAGACGCCGTGGCCCCAGTCGACCACCGTGCCGCAGCGCGGGCAGGCGAAGCGCAGGGCCGGCACGGGCCGCTCGCCCAGCTGGACGTGGGTCGGGCGCTTGGCGAGCAGCGGCATGCAGGCCCACGCCGCCAGCACCGGCAGCGCCATGGCGAAGGCCACGATGTCGGCCCACGCGTGCTGGTGCTGGGTCAGGATGGCGAAGGAGCCCGCTCCGCCCGCCCACATGCCGAGCGGCACCAGCCACATGCGCAGGCGCGTGCGGCGGTGCGGCAGCGGCACGAGGTTGAAGGCGCAGGCGTGGCCGAGCCCGGCCGCGGCCGAAAGGATGCCGAAGCCGAGGCGCTCGACCACGGGGCGCGCCTCGACGAACGGGGCGATGGCGAAGGAGCCCAGGCAGCATCCGACGAGCACCATGCCGAGCCAGGCGAAGCGCCGCGAGCGCGGCGCGTGGCGCGTGCGCGCGAACACCAAGAGGAGCAGCAGTGCGGCGGAGGATCCGGCGAGCGAGGTCATGGCCGTGGCTGGCCTTGATTGTGCGCATCGCGCCACGCGCGCGCCGCCTGAATTCCGCGGCGCGGGGCGCTCGCGCTCGCCGGACGACGAGTCGGCGCGCCGGACGCTACACTCTGCGCGCCTCGAGGACTGCGCGCGGGAATGGCGGAATTGGCAGACGCACGGGACTTAGGATCCCGCGGGGAAACCCTTGGGGGTTCGACCCCCCCTTCCCGCACCACCTCGAGCCCGCCGCGCGGCCGCTAGCGCTGGAACAAGCGGCTCTTCAAGCCGGCCCTGTGCGCGTACCACTGGCCGAACGTGCCCATGGTCTTGAGCGCGTAGACCGTCGAGTTCCACAGGTTGATGCTGGAGGCCTCGTCGAAGTAGCGCACCGGCACCGGGATGTCGCCCAGCTTGTAGCCGTGGTGCACGCACTGCACGAGGAACTGGCTGTCGAAGACGAAGTTGTCCGAGTTGCGCCGGTACGGCACGCCTTCGAGCACGCGGCGCGAGTAGGCGCGGAAGCCCGAGTGCCACTCGCCGAGGTTCTGGCCCGAGAGCATGTTCTCGATGATGGTCAGGCCGCGGTTGGCGAGGTACTTCGACTTGGGCATGCCGCCGTCGAGCGCCTCGCGGCGCGTGCGGATGCGGTTGCCCAGCACCACGTCGCAGATGCCGTGGCGGATGACCTCGACCGCCGTGGTGATCATGCGCGCGTCGTACTGGTAGTCGGCGTGGATCATCACCACGAAGTCGGCGCCGCGCGCCAGCGCCGTGTCGTAGCAGGTCTTCTGGTTGCCGCCGTAGCCGGTGTTCTCCTCGTGGCGGATCAAGGTCACCGGCAGGCGCGCGGCGATCTCGCAGGTGGCGTCCTTCGAGCAGTCGTCGACGACGATGATCTCGTCGACGTGCTCCTTGGGGATGTCGCGCCAGGTGCGCTCCAGCGTGTTGGCCGCGTTGTACGCCGGCATCACCACGATCGTCTTCCAGCTCCGGGACATCGGCGCAGATGGTACCCGCCGGGCGGGATCCTTGGCGCCCCCCCGCCGGCTGCTAGGATCGACGCCAGCATGGCTCCCATCCAAAGCCGCCGGTCGCCCGCCTTGGCCGCCCGGATCCTGCCGCTCCTGCTCGCGTCCGCCGCCTGCTCGCAGGGCGAGGAGCGCGAGGCGCGGCGCGTGGTGATCATCACCTGCGACACGCTGCGCGCCGACCGCCTGGGCATGTACGGGCACGGGCGCGACACCAGCCGCGAGCTCGACCGCTTCGCCGAGGACGCGGTGGTCTACGAATCGGCGTGGTGCATGGTGCCGGTGACGGTGCCGGCCTTGTCCTCGATGTTCACGGGGTGGTTGCCGCACGAGATCGGCTCGATCTACACCAACCGCAACCAGATCCCGTCCGAGGTCGAGACCTTGGCCGAGACGGTGCGCGCGCGCGGCATCGACACGGCGGCGTTCGTGTCGAACGGCGTGCTGCGCCGTCCGCCGGCGGAGATGGGCGACGTCGGAGTCGCGCAGGGCTTCGACCTGTACGACGACGAGATGAAGAGCCGCGAGCTGCAGCGGCCGATCGTCGAACGCACCGCGGCCGATTGCGCCGACGCCGCGCTGCGCTGGCTCGAGGGCAGGAAGGCGGCCGGCGAAGACGAGTTCTTCTTGTGGGTGCACTTCCAGGACCCGCACGGGCCGTACACGCCGCCCAAGGAGGCGGACGTGTATCGCGGCGCCTCGGATGGACGACGCCTAGCCGCCGCCGACAAGAGCATCGGCGTGCGCGGCGCGATCCCGGCGTACCAGTTCCTGCCCGAGGAGTCGTCGCCGGACCGGAAGGATGGCGACCCGGCGCGCTACGCCGACCTGTACGACGCCGAGATCCGCTGGTTCGACCAGCACGCCGGGCGACTGCTGCAGTGGTTGCGCGAGCAGGACTGGTACGACGACGCGCTGATCGTCTTCACCGCCGACCATGGCGAGTCGCTGGGCGAGCGCGGCTTTTGGTTCTGCCACGGCGAGTCGCTGCACGCCGAGCAGGTGCGCGTGCCCATGGTGGTGCGCGCGCCCGGCGGCAAGCGGCCGGAGCAGGGGCTGGCGCGCGAGCCGCGCTCCGTGTCGCACCTCGACGTGCACCCCACCGTGCTGGACGCGCTGGGCATCGAGGCCAAGCCGACGCGCGGAGCATCCCTCCTCTTGGGCAGGCCGCCGGCCGAGCGGCCGATCTCCGCCTACCTCGCCAACGTCGGCAAGGAGCGGCCCGCGTACGCCATCGGCGATGGCCGCTGGCGGCTGGTCGTCGACGCGCGCGACCCGCTGGCGCTGCACGACCTCGCGCGCGACCCGGCCGAGCGCGAGGACGTGTCGGCGGCCAACCCGGGCGAGGTCGCGCGCCTGATGGAGCTGCACGACGCCTGGTTCCGGGCCCGCTCCTCGAGCAGCGCCGGGCGCGAGCGGCCCATGGACGCGGCGACGAAGCGCGCCATGAGCGGCCTCGGCTACACGGACGGCGACGGCGACGGGCACTGAGGTCCCGCTTCGGCGCGGGCGCCGCGTCGAAGGCGCGGGGTCGAGCGCGGCCCCCCGGTGCCGTACATTGGGCGCGCTTGGACGCCGACGACGCCATGGAGAGCCCTCACCGCGACGCGCGGACGCGTTGGCTGTCGCATGGACGCGGCTGGACCTTGTCGCTCGCGTTCGCGTGCCTGGCGACGCTGCCGTTCCTGGTGCACGGCTGGTTCGAGGCGAACGACGAGACCAACGACGCGGCGATGTACGTCGCCTGCGCGCGTTCGATCCTCGCGGGCGAGGGCTACAGCTACCTCGAGGCGCCCTTCACCATCCGCCCGCCGGGCACGAGCTGGATGGCGGCGGCGATCATGGCGTGGCGCGGCGAGGACTGGCTGGCGCTCAACGTCGCCACGAGCCTCTTCGGCGTGCTGGGTATCGTGCTGCTGCACCTGCACGCGGCGACGCGCCTGCCGCGCTGGTTGGCGTGGATGCTGTGCCTGTCAGTGTGGTTCAGCTCGCCCTACCAGGAGCTGTGCCACCAGGTGATGTCCGACATCCCGGGCGCGGCGCTGGTGCTCGGCTGCCTGGCGCTCGAGCGCTGGGCGGCGCCGCGCGCCTCGATCTGGCCGAGCCTCCTCGTGGGCGCGGCCATCGGGGCGTCGACCTACATGCGCAGCATCGCCATCCTCGTCGTGCCGGCGATCGCCTGCGCGCGCGGCTTCGCGCATTGGCGCGGCGGCGGCGGAGCATGGACGCGCTTCGCGCTGCTGCGCGTGCTGCCCATCGTCGCGGCGGCGTGGCTCGTCAAGCTGCCGTGGGACCTGCACGTGGCCGCCAACCCGCCGGCCACGCCGGTCGAGCAGAACTTCCTGCACAGCTACTCGACGGCCATGTGGCGCGTCGATGGCGGCGATCCGGCGTCCGCGCCGCGCGCGGCCGAGGACATCCTGGCGCGCATCCCCGTGCGCCTCTCGCAGGTGACGAGCCTCCTCGGCAGCGGCATGCTCGACTCGACGGGCGGAGCCTGGACGAAGGCGCTGGGCGCGCTCGTGCTTGCGCTGGTGTGCCTGGTGGCGTGGCGCAGGCGCGCCGCGCCGGAGCTGTTCGCGCTCGGCGCGACGGCGGTGATCTGCATCTACTTCGGGTTCCGCGATCGACTGCTGCTGCCGGTCTGGCTGCTCATGCTGCCGGCGGCCCTCGAAGGAACGATCCTCGTGCTGGGGCGCCTCGGCGCGACGACGGCGCAAGGCGCGGCGCTGGTCGCGCTGCTCGCCTGGAACGGCGCGACGCTGGATCCGCGCGGCCATTGGGAGGAGGCGCGCGCGCAGCACGAGCTCCACGCGCGCTGGGCCGCCGACGCGCGCGAGCTGCTGCCGCCGGACGCGCGCGTGGCCGCCCCCATCGGCTGGCACGCCTCCGTCTTCCTCGGACGGCCCGTCTGGAGCATGTTCTTCGTCGTGCGGCGCGCCGGCAACGACTTCGACGCCGCCGAGGGCCTGTACGACAGGCGGCGCATCGACCACGTCGTCCTGTGGCCGCGCGTTCCGGCCGACCGGCCCTGGATCGAGGTCCTGACCAAGAAGCACGGCCCGCCAGCGCGCCGCGGCGAGGCGCTGGCGTGGCGCGTGCGCACCTTCGACGATGGCCCCAAGGCCGTGCCCCCCGCCGGCCGATAAGATCCAGCCCATGGCCGCAGCGTCCATCAGCGTCGTGGTGCCCGTGTACAACAGCGAGGGCTCGCTGCGGGCGCTCGTGGAGCGGCTCGAGCCCGTGCTGCGCGCCCACGCGGCGCGCTTCGAGCTCTTGCTGGTCAACGACGGCTCGAAGGACGGCAGCTGGCCGGTGGTCGAGGAGCTCGCCGCGCGCCACGACTGGGTGCGCGGCATCGACATGATGCGCAACTACGGCCAGCACAACGCGCTCCTGTGCGGCCTGCGCGCCGCGCGGCACGAGCTGGTCGCCACGATGGACGACGACCTGCAGCACCCGCCGGAGGAGCTGCCGAAGCTCCTCGCGCGATTGGAGGAGGGCTGCGACGTGGTCTACGGCACGCCGCGGCAGGAGCAGCACGGGTTGCTGCGCGACCTCGCCTCGCAGATCACCAAGCTCGCGCTGCAGAAGTCGATGGGCGCCGAGACGGCGCGCAAGGTCAGCGCGTTCCGCGTGCTGCGGGCGCGGCTGCGCGACGCGTTCGCGGACTACAGGAACCCCTACGTGTCGCTCGACGTGCTGCTGACGTGGTCGACGACGCGCTTCGCCGCCATCGAGGTGCGCCACGATCCGCGCACCATCGGCGCGTCGAACTACACGGTGGGCAAGCTGCTGACGCACGCCATGAACATGGTCACGGGCTTCAGCACGGCGCCGCTGCGCCTGGCGAGCTGGACGGGCTTCGCCTTCACGCTGCTCGGGCTCGGGATCCTCGTCTACGTCGTGGCGACCAAGATCCTCCTCGGCAGCCCGGTCGAGGGCTTCACCTTCCTCGCCTCGATGATCGCCATCTTCTCCGGAGCGCAGCTGTTCGCGCTGGGCATCTTCGGCGAGTACCTGGCGCGCGTGCACTTCCGCACCATGGATCGGCCGACCTACGCGGTGCGACGCGAGCTCGGTCGATGATCCCCGGCCCGACGCCGCGCATCCTCGAGTGGGACTGCGCGTTCTTCGGCCTGCGCATCGCCAGCCTGCCGCTGGAGGCGCGCGCCGAGGGCGAGCTCGAGTCCGCGCTGGAGTGGTGCCGCCGCGAGCGCGTGCAGTGCCTGTACGCCTTGTCGGACGAGCGCGACGAGGCCAAGCGCGCGTGGCTCGCCGCGCGCGGCGCGCGGGAGGTCGACGAACGCACGACGCTGGCCGCGAAGGTGGCGCCGGACGCCGCCGAACGCGCCGCCGACGCCCTTCGCCCGGTCCGCGCCGAGGACATCCCCGCGCTGGAGGCCATCGCCGCCGAGGCGCACCGCGATTCGCGCTTCTGGAACGACGCGCGCTTCCCGCGCGAGCGCTGCGCCGCGCTGTACGCGACCTGGATCGCCGGCGAGGCGCGCGGACGCGCCGCCGCGGTCTTCGTGGCCGAGCACGAGGGGCGGCCCGCGGGCTACATCAGCTGCCACGAGCGCGGCGCGGCCGAGGCGCGCCACGGCGACATCGGCCTCGTGGCCGTGGCCGAGCCCGCGCGCGGACGCGGACTCGGCGGCCGACTGGTCGACGCGGCGCTTTCCTGGGCCGCCGCGCGCGGCCTCTCGCGCATGGAGGTCGTCACGCAAGGCCGCAACGCCGGCGCGCTTTCCTTGTACGCCTCGCGGGGATTCCAGCCCGTGCTGCGCCAGCGCTGGCAGCACCTCTGGCTCGGTTGATCGCGGCTCCACGGTCGCGCCGACGGCGGATCCTTGGCAACATGGGCGCCCCGAGGCCGCCCGTGGGCAAGTACAGGATCCCCTTCAACAAGCCGTCCTTCGCGGGCGACGAGAACCGCTACATCGCGGACGCGATCGCGCGCGGACACATCTCCGGCGACGGCCACTACACCAAGGCCTGCCACGCGCTGCTCGAGCGCGAACTGGGCGTCAAGAAGGCGCTCTTGACGACCAACTGCACCCACGCGCTGGAGATGAGCGCCCTCTTGACGCGCTGCGGGCCGGGCGACGAGGTGATCGTGCCGAGCTTCGCCTTCGTCACGACCGTGCTGGCCTTCGTCATGCGCGGCGCGACGCCGGTGTTCGTCGACGTGCTGCCCGGCACGCTGGGCGTCGATCCGGCGCAGGTCGAGGCGCGCGTAACGCCGCGCACCAAGGCGATCGTCGCGCTGCACTACGCCGGCGTCGCCTGCGAGATGGACGAGCTGCTCGCCATCGGCGCGCGCCACGGAGTGCCCGTCGTCGAGGACAACGCCCACGGACTGTACGGCAAGTACAAGGGTCGCTGGCTCGGCACCATGGGCGCGCTGGCCACGCAGAGCTTCCACGAGACGAAGAACTTCACCTGCGGCGAGGGCGGCGCGCTGCTCGTCAACGACGAGTCGCTGGTCGAGCGCGCCGAGATCGTGCGCGAGAAGGGCACGAACCGCTCGCGCTTCCTGCGCGGCCTCGTGCACAAGTACACCTGGGTCGACCTCGGCTCGAGCTGGCTGCCATCCGACATGGTCGCGGCCTTCCTGTGGGCCCAGCTCGAGGCGCGCGAGCGCATCCAGGCCCGTCGACGCGCCATCTGGGAGCGCTACGACCGCGAGCTCGCGGGATGGTCCCGGGCGGTCGGCGCCACGCAGCCCAAGGTCCCCGCGGATCGCGAGCAGAGCTGGCACATGTACCACCTGCTGCTCGCCGACGGGGCGCAGCGCGAGCGCCTGATCGACCACCTCGAGCAGCGCGGCATCCTGGCCGTGTTCCACTACCTGCCGCTGCACCTGTCGGAGATGGGCCGCAAGTTCGGCGGCAAGCCGGGCGACTGCCCGACCACCGAGGACATCTCCGGGCGCCTGCTGCGCCTGCCGTTCTTCAACGCGCTGACCGAGGACGAGCAGGGCGAAGTCGTGCGGGCCCTGCACGAGTTCGAGGGATGAGCGCCGGCCTCGAGGCGCCGCGTGGAGCCGAGGCGCGCGGCGGCGCCGGCCTCCCGCTGCTCCTCGCCTGCCTGTGCGTGGGCGGGGCGCTGCTCCTCCAGGCGCGCATCGGCTTCAACCTGCAGGACGAGGCGTTCCTGTGGTACGGCGAGCTGCGCGTGCTCGCCGGCGAAGTGCCGCTGCGCGACTTCCGCTCCTACGACCCCGGCCGGTACTGGTGGGCGGCGGGCTGGGCGGCGCTCTTCGGCGATGGACTGGCGGCGCTGCGCTGCGCCGGCTGGATCTTCGCCGGATTCGGGCTCGCCGCGGGCTTGTGCGTGCTGCGCCGCGTCGCGCCTCGTCCACTCGAACTCGCGCTCGGCGCGCTGGCCTTGCTCGTGTGGATGTTCCCGCCGTGGAAGCTCTACGAGCCGGCGCTGGCGCTGGTCGGAGCGTTGTGCGCCACGCGCCACATCGAGGCTCCCAGCCTCTGGCGCGCCGCGCAGCTGGGCCTGTGGACGGGACTCTGCGCCGTGTTCGCGCGCAACTTCGGCGTGTACGCCGCGGCCGCCAGCGCCGCCGCCTTGCTGTCGGGGGCGTGGATGGCGCGCGACTGGAGCGGCATGGGACGCCGGATGCTCGCCTGCGCCGCCGGCGTGGTCGTCGGCTACTCGCCCATCCTGCTGGCGCTCCTCGTCGTCGACGGCTTCGCCACGGCGTTCCTCGACTCGGTCCTGTTCTACCTGCGCCAGGACTCGCTGAACGCGGTGCTGCCCGTGCCGTGGCCGTGGCGCGCCGAGCTCGACGGATTGGCCTGGCCGCAGCGCGCCTCGGCGCTCGCCGTGGGCGTCGGCTTCATGGCGCTGTGGGGCGCGCCCGCGCTGGCGGCGATCGCCGGCGCGCGCGCCTCTGGCGCCGACGCGAGCCGCCGGGCCGCGGCCATCGGCTGCGCGCTGGTGGCGTCGTGCTGCTCGCACCACGCCTCCGTGCGCAGCGACGTGTTCCACCTCGCGCAGGTCTTCGGCCCGGCCGCGCTGGCGCTGGTCGCCGCCGCGTCCCTCCCGCGCGCCGCCTCCCCGCGCGTCGCGGCGTTGGTGGCGGTGCTGGCCCTCGGCGCGCTGGCCACGGGCGTGCGGCAACCAGCATGGAGGACGATGGGCGAGGAGCTGGTCCAGGTCGAGCTGCGCGGTTCGAGCGTGTCGCTGACGAAGGTCGAGGCCGAATCGCTGCGCGGACTGCGCGCGCTGGTGGAGTCGCGCGTGCGCCCCGAGGACGACATCTGGATCGGTCCGCGCTTCCTCGGCCTGTACTGCGTGCTGGACCGGCGCTCCCCCACCTGGGAGATCTACCCGGCCTTCCGCGGCGGCGAGGACGAAGAGCGACGCATGCTCGAGGAATTGCGCGACGTCGAGTGGATCCTGCACGACGCGCGGCCGATCGGCCGCGACGAGGAGATGGTGCTGGAGCGCTCGCACCCGCGGGTGTGGCGCGCCATCCAAGGCGACTACGAGCCGGTGCCGGTCAAGGGACTGCCGCCCAACGTGCTGTTCCTGCGACGCAGGAGTTGACGCGCGACCAGCAGCGCGGCCGCGAGGCCGACGACGAGCGGCGGAATCCACGCGCGGCGCGCCCAAGGCTCGAAGCGCAGCTCGATGGACTCGGCCCCGGCGGGCAGCGCGAAGCCGAGGTGCAGGCCGTCGACGCGCGTCGGCTCGAGCTCGAACTCCAGCCCGCCCTTCCTCGCCGTCGCCCGCCAATCGGGATGGTGCTGGCGAGCGGCGAAGAACAGCGAACCGGGCGCGGCGGGCGCGAAGGTCCACGCGTCGTCGCCGCCCGCGGCAGGCATCGGGCGCGCGGCGCTCGTGGTGCGCGCGTCCGCACGCGCGCTCGGCTCGACGAGCGCCTCGGGCGCCAGGACGCCCGGCACCCACGCCGGTTCGCGCAGCCGCCACAGCGTGAGGGGTCCGTGGCGCGCGGACATGGGCTCGGCGATGCCGGCCAGCGGCACGCTGGAGGCGAGCACCACGACGCCGGCCTGCGCCAAGGCGCGCGGATCGAGCAAGGCGGGGTCGTCGAAGCGCCGGAACCAGCGTCCCGCGATCTCGGCGCCGCCGCGCGAAAGGCGGGCGCACCACTCCTGGTAGTCGCGCGACGAGAGCGAGTCGTAGCTGTGCACGCTCGACAAGCCGAGCAGGGCCTCCTGGTTGGGCGGCAGGATGCGCAGGTTGCGCTCGGCGACGATGGCGTAGCGGCCATCGGGCCCGCAGGCCTCGCGCAGGCTGGCGCACAGGGGCGAGTCGCCGGCGATGGACGCCCGCGGTTGCGTCAAAAGCAATGGACAGGCCGCCAGGACCGCCGAGGCGGCCACGCAGCCCGCCAGCGCCGCGGCGCGACCGCTCCACGCCCCCCACGCCACGACGAGGGCGACCAGCACCGTGGCCGCGAGCCTGGTCGCGTCCGCGCCGGGCACGCGCGCGTCGCGCGTGGACAACCACGCCGCGACCACCAGCGCGGCGAGCGCCACGGGGAACCAAGTCGCCAGTCGCGTCGCCGCGTCGCGCGGCGCGGCCGGCCTCCGGCGCGACACGTGCTCCACCACGCACGCCGCGGCGGCGGCGAGCGGCAGCAGCGCGACCGCCGCCGGAGTGAAGCGCGACAGGGTGAAGGCCGGCAGTCGCAGCAGCGGCGCGAAGAGCGCGGGGACCACGGCCAGGAAGAGCAGCAGGCAGGCGAGCGCGGCGTGGCGGCGCGCCCCACGAACGAAGCACGCGGCGGCGACCAGGCACGGCCCCGCCACGCCGAAGGCGACGCCGTTGAAGCGCGCGGCCTCGCCCTCGCGCGCGCCCGACCACGGATCGCCGGCGAGGCGCGGATCGATCCACTGCAAGAGCTGCGACCACCATTCCCCGAGCGCGTCGAGCGCGGGGATGGCGGCGAGGTAGAAGTCGTCGCCCAGCTGCGCGCGCCCCGAGCGCGACGCGGCCAGCGCCGTGTCGGCGAGGATGGGCGCGGCGAGCAGCACGCCGCAGGCGGCCGCGCTCGACCATCCAGCGAGCCTCTGCACGAGGCCCTCGCGCCGCGCGAGTCGGGGCGCGAGGGCCACCAGCACGACGACGAGGTGCCAGACGACCTGCTGCGGATAGCCCGAGGCAAGCAGCAGCCAGATGCAGGTGGCCAACCCCAGCCAGCGCGCGGCGGAAGGACGCCGCGCCCACGCCTCCGCCAGCCACAGCGCTCCGACGGTCCAGCAGATCGTGGAGGTGAACAGCAGGAGCGGCGCCCAGTAGGCGACGAACGGGCTGCCGGCGACGAGCAACGCGCCGACGAAGCGCGCCGACGGCCCGAGGCCGAGCTCGGCGAACCACGCCCAGGCAAAGGCGGCGGCGAGGAGCACGGTCAGCGACCACAGCAGCGTGTGCGCCACGTGCGGGTCGCGCGCCACGAGCAGGCAGGCCGCCATGGGCGGGTAGGCCGGCGACACGCCGGCGAGGTGCGAGGCGGGCCGGCCCAGCTGCACGTGCTCGTTCCACAGGGCCAGCTCGCCGCGCGCGAAGGCCTCGGCGTGCAGCCCGATCTCGGGCGCGTAGTAGCTCGAGTAGTCGGAGTGCCGTCGGCTGGAGGGATGGTCGGACGGCGCCTCCTCGAGCAGGAGCTCGAGCCGATTGGAGTGCGGCGCCACGACCTCGCCGCGCAGCGCGAAGCTGGCGATCCATGCTCCGAGGAAGCCGAAGAGGAGCAGCAGCGAGAGGCGAGCGCCCACGCGCAGAGGCTACCCGAGGCGCCGGTCGATCCTCCAGCTTGCGCGCGCCGGACGCGCGGCGGGGATTGCGCCCGGGCGCGCGTCGGCGGCTAGGATGCTCGCGTGTCGAACTCGCTCGCCAAGCTCGCTCGCGCCTGCGCGGTCCTCGTGGCCGCGTGCGCCGCGTCCTGCGGCGCCGAACCAGACCAGCGTCCGGACATCGTGCTGATCGTCATGGACACGGCGCGTCCGGACTATTTGTCGGTCTACGGCCACCCGCGCCCCACCGCGCCGTTCCTCGAGGAGTTCGCCAAGGACGCCACGGTCTACGAGCGCGCCTACTCGACCTCGTGCTGGACCCTGCCCGCGCACGCCTCGCTCTTCACCGGCGAGGCGCCGCAAGTGCACGGCGCCGACCAGCGCACGCCGAGCCTCGGTCCCGAGCTGCCGACGATGGCCGAGCGGCTCGCCGCGGCGGGCTGGCGCACGGGCGGCTTCAGCGCCAACGCGTGGGTGGCGAAGAGCACGGGGCTCGCGCGCGGCTTCGAGACCTTCGAGGCGCATTGGCGCCGGACGGAGGCGCCCGATCCCTCGGCCAGCGAGCATCGCACGACCACGGCGGTGAAGGCGTGGCTGGCGCGCGACGACGGGCGGCCGAACCTGTTGTTCGTGAACCTGATCGAGCCGCACGCCCCCTACCGTCCGCGCTGGGAGCACGCGGCGCCGTTCTTCGCGCTGGAGACGGCGTGGGAGGCCGCGACGCAGGCGCTCTTCCCGCCCGGACGCGCGCCCAACTTCCTCACCGTGCGCCACTACCTGGGCCGCGAGCCGCTGCGCGAACTGGAGTGGCAGTGGATGCGCGCGTTGTACGAAGGCGACCTGCGCCACACCGACGCCATCGTCAAGGAGCTGGTGCAGGCCGTCGACGCGCACCGGAACGGCCGTCCGCGGCTGGTGTTCGTGCTGTCCGACCACGGCGAGAACCTCGGCGACCACGGGCACCTGGGGCACGTCTTCAACCTGTACGACTCGAACCTGCGCATCGTGCTCCTGGCGCGCGGCCCGGGCTTCGAGCCCGGCAAGCGCGAGGCGCGGCTCGTCGGCATCCGCGACCTGCACCCGACGGTGCTCGCGGCCGCGGGATTGGACGCGCGGCGCGCCGACGGCGAGGCGCTCGACCTGCGCGGACCGTTGCCCGAGCAGCGGCTCCTGTCGGCCGCGCTCGACGACCCGCGGCTGACGATCGAGACCTTCCCGGACGAGGTCGAGGGCGACCCGGCGCTGGCGCGGCACAAGCGCGCCCTCGATGCCGCCATCAGCACGCGCTGGAAGGTGATCCGCGGCTCGGATGGTTCGTGCGAGACCTTCGACCTGCTGGCGGATCCGCGCGAACAGAGCCCGCTGGATTGCGCGACGCTCGACGAAGCGACGCGCCAAGGGCTCGAGGCCTGGATCGAGATGCAGAAGGCGCGGCGCAAGGGGGATGCCACGCCCGCCTCGGCGCCGCGGGATCCCGCCACGCGCGACGCCCTGCGCGGACTCGGCTACGTGGAGTGAAACGGCGCCGCCGCGCGGCCCGCAGGACTAGCTCGCGCGAGAGGCTGCTTCAGGCCCCGGCTGGGACCAACCGCGGGAACGCGGCTCGCGGGCATGACTTGGCCTACGGTCTTTCCTAGTCTGCGCCGACGAGACCATCCGACATGCACACCTTCCCCGCATCCCTCGCGCTGCTCACCGATGGAGCCCTTGGCCAGCAACTGCCGGTCTGGTCCATCGCGCCCTTCGCGCTGATCCTCCTCTCCATCGCGCTGCTGCCGCTGGTCGCCGGGCACTGGTGGGAGCACAACAAGAACCGCGCCATCGTCAGCTTCGGGTTGGCGATCCCCTTCGTGCTGTGGCTGTGGTCGAGCTTCCCTGCTGCCGCGCCCGGCGTGCTCGGGCACGCCGCCATGGAGTACGTGTCGTTCCTGTGCCTGCTCGGGGCGTTGTACGTCATCTCCGGCGGCATCTACCTCAAGGGCTCGTTGAACGGCACGCCCCTCTCGAACACCGGGATGCTGGCGATCGGCGCCGTGTTGGCGAACCTGATCGGCACGACGGGCGCCTCGATGGTGCTGATCCGCCCGTTCCTGCGCGCCAACAAGTCGCGCCAGCGCCGCGCGCACCAGGTCGTGTTCTTCATCTTCATCGTGTCGAACTGCGGCGGATTGCTGACGCCGTTCGCCGATCCGCCCCTGTACCTGGGCTTCCTCAAGGGCGTGCCCTTCGAGTGGACGATGCAGCTGTGGAAGGAGTGGCTGCTCGTCAACGCCGCGCTGCTCGTGCTGTTCAACTTCCTCGACGGCTACATGCTCGACAAGGAGGAGAAGGAGCGTCCCGGCTCGCAGCTCGAGGAGGCGATGAAGCACGAGCCTCTGGGCATCGAGGGCAAGCACAACATCCTGCTGCTCGCAGGCGTGGTGTGCGCCATCCTGGGCAGCGCCCAGGGCTGGTTCAACGGCGGCGCGCCGTGGGCCTTCGGCGTTTCGGAGGCGTGCATGGCGAGCCTCGCCATCCTCGGCCTCGTCCTGACCAAGTCCTCGATCAGGACCGCCAACTCCTTCACCTACGGTCCCATCCTCGAGGTGGCGATCCTCTTCGGCGGCATCTTCGCGACCATGATCGCGCCGATGCAGATCCTCAACGCGCGCGGCGCGGAACTGGGCATCGCGCACCCGGCCCAGTACTTCTGGGCGACGGGCATCCTGTCCTCGTTCCTCGACAACGCGCCGACCTA
>JBEBCR010000225.1:0-3248 GCA_041157565.1 Planctomycetota bacterium
CCATGCCGCTCGGCAGCACGACGACCTCGTCGCCCTTCCTCAGCACGCCGCCGGCGACCTGGCCCGCGTAGCCGCGGTAGTCGTGGTGCTCCTGGCTCTGCGGGCGCACGACCCACTGCACGGGGAAGCGCACGTCGATGAGGTTGCGGTCCGAGGCGATGTGCACCGACTCGAGGTGGTGCAAGAGCGGCGGGCCCTTGTACCAGGGCGTGTTGGCGCTGCGCTCGACCACGTTGTCGCCGTGCAGGGCGCTCAGCGGGATGAAGCACAGGTCCTGCACGTCCAGGCGCGCGGCCATGCCGCGCACTTCGGCCTCGATCCTGCGGTGGACGGCCTCGTCCCAGCCCACGAGGTCCATCTTGTTGATGGCGTAGACCAGGTGGGGGATGCGCAGCAGCGAGGCGATCAGCGAGTGGCGCCGCGTCTGCTCGACCACGCCCTGGCGCGCGTCCACCAGCACGATGGCGAGGTTCGCCGTGCTGGCGCCCGTGACCATGTTGCGCGTGTACTGCACGTGGCCGGGCGTGTCGGCGATGATGAACTTGCGCCGCGGCGTGGCGAAGTAGCGGTAGGCCACGTCGATGGTGATGCCCTGCTCGCGCTCCGCGCGCAGGCCGTCCGTCAAGAGCGCGAGGTTCGTGTACTCGTCGCCGCGGCGGCGCGACACGTCCTTGACGTGCTGCAGCTGGTCCTCGAAGATCGACTTGGTGTCGTACAAGAGCCGCCCGATGAGCGTGCTCTTGCCGTCGTCGACGCTGCCGCAGGTCGAGAAGCGCAGCAGCTCGGCGCCGCTCTCCATCGCCAGCAGTTCGTTGGAGGCCGACATCAGAAGTAGCCCTCCTTCTTGCGGTCTTCCATGGCGGCTTCGGTGAAGCGGTCGTCGGCGCGCGTGGCGCCGCGTTCGGTGACGCGCGAGGCGGCCACCTCGGCGATCACGTCGTCGATGGTGGAGGCGGTCGAGCGCACGGCGCCCGTGCAGCTCATGTCGCCCACGGTGCGGAAGCGCACCGTCTCCTCGAAGACCGTCTCGTTCGGCAGTAGTTGCATGAAGTCGGCCGCCGCGTAGAGCATGCCGTCGCGCTGGAACACCTTGCGCCGGTGCGAATAGTAGATCGAGGGCAGCTCGAGCTTCTCGCGCTTGACGTACATCCACACGTCGAGCTCGGTCCAGTTCGAGATGGGGAACACGCGGAAGTGCTCGCCCTTCCTGAGGCGCGCGTTGTAGAGCGACCACAGCTCGGGTCGCTGGTTCTTCGGGTCCCACTGCCCGAACTCGTCGCGGTGGCTGAAGATGCGCTCCTTGGCGCGCGCGCGCTCCTCGTCGCGCCGTCCGCCGCCGATGCAGGCGTCGAACTGGTGCTCCTCGATGGCGTCGAGCAGGGTGGTCGTCTGGAGGCGGTTGCGCGAGGCGCGCGGACCCTTCTCCTCGACGACGCGGCCCTTCCTGATCGACTCCTCGACGCTGGCGACCACGAGGCGCTCGCCCATCTCCTTCACGCGCCGGTCGCGGTACTCGATCGCTTCGGGGAAGTTGTGGCCCGTGTCGACGTGCAGGATGGGGAAGGGCAGGCGCGCCGGGCGGAAGGCCTTCTCCGAGAGGCGCAGGAGGACGATCGAGTCCTTGCCGCCGGAGAAGAGCAGCGCCGGGCGTTCGCGCTCGGCGGCCATCTCGCGCAGGATGTGGATGGCCTCGTGCTCGAGGGCGCTCAGGTGGTCGAGCTGGTAGCTGGGCATGGATCTTGTCCGAGGCGCGCGCGGCGCGCCTTCGGGGTGCAAAGTCTAGCCTGCCGGCGGGGCGCGCGCCCCCGCCCGGCGCCTCGGAGCTCACAGGCGCACGGGCACCTCGAACTCGGCGCGCCACGGCGAGTGCAGCTTGGCGTCCGCTTCGAGGTTCCCGCGGAAGCGCCCGCGGCGTCCGTCCCAGGCGAGCTTCTCGTGCGGCCTTTGCAGGGCGATGTTGCCGAGCAGGGCCGTCTCGGTCAGCAGCGCGGCGTACTCGAAGTCGCCGTTGGGCTCGCCGCGATCGAGGCAGGCGTCGACCCAGATGGCCCAGTGGTTCTTCAGCTTCAACTGCGGCAGCGACTCGACCACCTTGGCGTGCTTGTCGGCGGGGAAGCAGCGTGGCGCGTCCGAGGGCGTCGCCAGCAGCGCGCCTTGCGTGCCTAGGAACAGGCAGGCGTTGGCCGGGGGCGAGTCGGCGCCGAACTCGGCCAGGATGTCGGCGGGCACCTGCTTGCCGCCGTCGTGCCAGTACATCTGCAGCGGGCCCGCGGTCGTGAGCCGCGTGGCGGGGAACTCGTACTCGACGCGCGACCAGAGCGGATAGGTCTCGTCGTTGGGGGGCGGCCCGTCGGACCTGATCGAGAGCGGCGCGCCCAGCTCGAGGAACCACAGCGCCGGGTCCATGAGGTGGCAGGCCATGTCGCCCTGCGCGCCGGTGCCGAAGTCGCGCCAGCCGCGCCACGCGAAGGGGTGGTACTGCCCCGCCTTGTACGGCCGCGTCGGCGCGACGCCCAGCCACAGGTCCCAGTCGAGGGTCTGGGGCACGGGATCGGACCCCGGTTGGCGGCCGACGCCCTGCGGCCACCATCCCGCCGGGCGGTCCGACCACGAGTGCACCTCGTAGACCCGCCCGAGGAACCCAGTCTCGAAGGCCAGCTTCGCCTGCTGGTAGGGCAGGTTCGAGCGGTTCTGGATGCCCATCTGGGTGGCGACGCCGGCCTCGCGCGCCGCGCGCGCCACCGCGCGGGCCTCGGCCACGGTGCGCGTCAAGGGCTTTTGACCGTAGCAGTGCAGCCCGCGCGCCAAGGCGGCCAGCAGGATGGGCGCGTGCATGTGGTCGGGGGTCGCGACGTGCACGGAGTCGACGTCGTCGGACTCGGCCAGCAGACGGCGCCAATCGCGGTACAGCCGCGCCTTGGGGTGCTTCCTGGCGGCCTCCTGCAGCGCGCCGTCGTCCACGTCGCACAGCGCCACCACGTCGACGTCGGGATGCGCGGCGATGTTGTCGAGGTCCGCGCCGCCCATGCCGCCGACGCCGATGCCGGCGTGGCGCAGGCGTCCGGTGGCGCGCTTCCTCGGCGCGGGCGTCGAGCGGCAGCCGACGAGGGACAGCGCCGCGGCGGCGGCGGAGGCTTGGATCAGGGTACGACGGTCGAGCATGGTCGCGGATCCTCCGAAGGTGGCCGCGTCCATGGTAGCCGCCAGCCCTTGGCCGCGACAGGTCGCGCGCCGGAAGTGCCGGCGTC
>JBEBCR010000226.1:0-4250 GCA_041157565.1 Planctomycetota bacterium
CGGGTGACTCGAGGAGTGCGGGTCGCGCGCGCCGCGCTCCGGCATGGGACTTGCCGGATGGCTCGGCGCCGTCGAACCTCCTCATAGTCTAGCGAAGGGGCGCGGTCACGCCCGCGCCGACGGCCTCGCGCGGGCCTCTCCTCGACGGGATCGTGCAGGCGACCTGCAGGAATCAGGCGGGCGCGGGCGGGAATGTCCGCGGCCGCGCCGTCAATCGCGCCGCCGCGCCAGGAGCACGATGGGCAGGCTGCTCGGCAACCCGCGCGACTCGAGGCGCGCGAGGGCGCACATCTGCTCGACGGTGGCGAGCGATCCGAGGTCGACCAGCTTCGTCGGCAGCACGAGCAGCACGTCGGGCGGCAGCTCGCCCGCGTCGCCGTACGACGACAACTGCTCGCCGATGGATCGCAGGGTGGCGTCGAGGCGCGCCACGTCGACCAGCTCGCGGCGCGCGTCGGGCATCTGCGCGCGCACGAGTCCTTCGCCGTCGACGACGCAGGCCGGCTCGCGTTCGACCGGCACGAGGCCCAGCCAGCGCTCGCGCCGCAGCGCGTGCCCCACGCGCAGCCAGCCCTCGCCGACGAGACGGACGTCCTCCGGAGCGACGCGCAGCGCCTTGGCGCACAGCAAGCGTCGTTCCGCGTCGTCGATGGCGCGCTTGGCGCCGTCCATGGAGCTGGCGCCGCGCGCCGTGGCGCGCGCCAGGCGCGCGCGCGGATCGACCTCGACCAGCACCTCGATCGTGGCTGGATCGGCGCCCATGCGCGCCACCGATTCGAACGCGGCGCGGCGCAAGGCGTCGAGCTCGCTCTCGCCCGGATCCGCCATGGAGCGCTCGACCACGTCCTGCACCACCCCGATGGCGGCGCCGATGGCCGAGATGACCTCCGCGTCGGGCGCGATCCCGTGCTCGAGGCGCGCGCGCTTGGCGAGGTGCGGCACGATGGCCTCCGCGCCGCCGCCGCCGCCCACGAGCGTCAGCCGCTCGCCCTTGGCGCCGGCGACGAGCTCCTTCACCACGGGCAGGACGCGATCGGTGGCCGCGTCCAGCACGGCCTTGGCCGCGTCGAGGGCCGACATGCCGAGCTCGCGGCCGAGGATGGTCCACGCCGCCTCGCAGGCCGCGTGGTCGCCGCGCGAGCGCGCCTTGGCGTAGCCGAGGAGGTTGGCGGCGCCCGTGGGCGTCGGCGCGACGTCCGCGCGCGCGGCGCCGCGCGATCGGAAGGCCACGTGGTCGTCGCGATCGCCCTTCCTCGGCGCGAGGCGCTCGAGCGTCCGCGTCGGATCGGCGGGCGAGAAGGCCTCGTAGGCCAGCCCGGCGATGTGCGCGCTGCGCGGGCCCACGGCGACGATCTTCCGTCCCGAGGCGCGCACCATCGAACCACCGGCGACGCCCACGGTGCGCACGTCGATCGTGCGCACGAACAAGCGCGCGCCGCCGATGCGCGCCTGGGCGAGCAGCGGCCGGCCGCGCCGCACGAGGCACAGGTCGCTCGAGGTGCCGCCCACCTCGACGAAGATGCCGTCGCTCACCTTGGCGTGCAGGATCGCCGCCGCGACTCCCGCCGCCGGCCCCGACAGCATCGTCAGGATCGGCCGCGTGCGCATCGTGGCGAGGTCCATGATGCCGCCGTCCGAGCGCACGACCATCAGCGGCGCGCCGACGCCCGATTCCTTGACGGCGCGCTCGGTCATGTTCGCCGTCTCGAGCATCTTGGGCAGCATGCAGGCGTTGATCGCCGCGGTGCGCGTGCGCGTCCGGAGGCCGAAGATCTGCGACAGCTCGCTGCCGGCGGTGGCGCACAAGCCGCGCGCGCGCGCCCGCGCCACGACGCGCCCTTCGTTGGCGGGATCCTCGATGCCGAAGCTCTGGCTGGCGACGACGACCTGCGCGCCCTCCGCCACCAGCTCGTCGATGGCCCCGTCGATCCGCGCGTCGGTCAGCGCCTCGTCGAGGTCGAGGAAGCGCGTGCGCGTCGCCAGGTGCACGCCCTCGGCGATCTCGATGGCGCCCAGCTCCATCTCGCGCCGCGCGCGCGCCTTGGTGGCGCCGCGCGCCATGGCGACGATGCCCACCGGCGCGACGTCGCCCTCGAGCAGCGCGTTGGTCGCCTGCGTCGTGCCGTGCGCCACCAGCACGACCTCGGCGGGGGCGATGCCGGTCTCGCGCAGGAGGAGCAGCAGCGAGTCGACCACGCCGCGCGCGACGCCTTCCTGCGCCTCGTGCGTCGTCTTCACCAGCACCTTGCCGAGCAGGGCGTGCGTGCCCGCGTCCAGCGCCACGGCGTGCGTGAACGTCCCGCCGACGTCGATGCCGACCTTGACGCGCCGCGCTCCGTTCGCCTCGTGACGTGCTTGCATGGCGCCTTCCTAGAGGTAGTACAGCGCGCCGCAGGCGAGGCCGGCGAGGGCCAGTCCCCACGCGTACGGCAAGGTGCGGGTCAGCAAGGAGTGCACGTCGACCTTGAGCTCGGCCGCCAGCCACGCGTTCTGCGTGTTGGTCGGGTCGCAGATGCCTTGCACCTGCCCGACGGAGATGAGCATGGCCGTGATGGCCGGCGCCGGCAGCAAGCCGCTCTTCGCCAGCACGCCGGCGACGCCGAAGCCCAGTCCCCAGGTGTTGAGCGGCCCGCGCCACAAGGCGAGCGGAGCCGCGAGGCCGAAGCCCACGACGTACCACAGGGCCTGCGACGGGGTCGCGGCGGCGACCAGCGGCTTGAGCGCTTCCTGCACGGGCCAGTCGGCCGCGCCGTTCGGGCCCTTGACGGCCACGACGAGCATGCCGATGCCGATCATGAGCACGACCGCGGCCATGCTGGCTTGCGCTCCGGCGATCATGCTCTGCAGGAGCAGCCGCAGGCTCCCCGGGCGCGCGGTGGCGAGCGAGGCGTAGGCGATCCCGAGCACGAAGGCCGCCGGCGCGGGCAGTCGGGCCACCAGGACGAGCAGGAGCGGCACGAGCGGGGCCGCGAAGGCGAAGGGCCGCATGGGAGCGGAGTCCAGGCGCCAGCGCGGCGCGCGGCGCAGCAAGTCGACCAGCATGGCGAGCGTCGCCAGTCCCAGCGCGATCCACAACGCCGGCGCCGCCCACGCGCGCCAGTCGCCGATGCGGCCGGACGCCCAGGCGAGCAGCGCGAGCAGGAGCGCCGCGCCGCCGACGACCAGCACGGTGGAACCCGAGGCGAGGCGGATGAGCCGCGCGCGCGCCAGCTCGACGACGATGAAGCACAACCCCGCCACGAAGGTCAGCGCGAAGGCGGTCAGCGCGAACTCCTCGACGGTGGCGCGCGGCACCATGAGCACGGTCTCGTGCACCACCCAGTTGCCCGGGTTGAGCAGTCCGCCGAGGCTGATGCCGAAGAGCAGGATGCCGCCCGCCACCACGCCCTCGATGCCGAGCGTCGCCAGGAGCGGCAGCACGATCATCGCCACCAGCACGATGGCGCCCAGTCCTCCGATGGTGGTGAAGAGCAGCGCCACGAGCAGCAGCGCCAGCACCGACACGACCAGCGGGTCCTCGCCGAAGAGCTCCGCGCCCGACTTGACGATGCGCTCGGCGACGCCGCTCTTGTGCAGTTGGAAGCTCAGCACCCCGCCAAGGAGCGACACGACCATCGCCTCGGCGAGCAGGGTGGAGCCCTGCTGCAGCACGAGCCCCAAGGCCTCCGTCGCCCCGAGCCGTTCGCTCGCGCCCGCCGCGCACAACGCCACCGCCACCGCCAGGACCGGCAGCGCCAGGAGCGCGGGCACCACCCGCGTCACCATCGCCGCCGCCGCGACGAGGAACAGGGCCAACACGAGGACGGCCAGCAGCGTCGAGCCGTCCATCAGGGGCGTCCTGCCTCGGAGCGATAGGGGGGCATGGCGGGAGGGGGCGAGGATTGTAGGCGCACGGACCGTGCCGCGCATCCATCCCTTGCGCGGATGGTGGGGGAGGCGCCCGGATGCGCGCAAGCCCGATCCGGGCGCTGGCTGCGCGACCAAGGCTGGCGCGCGCCGCGGCGCGCATGCCATCATCCGCCATCATCCGCGCGGCGCGTTGCCCGCGGGGTGTCAGCCAGGTACGACACGAACCATGTTCGACAAGAAGCGCGACCACGACGATTCCCGCCGCAGGAAGGACGAGGAGCTGCAGTCCTCGATGAGCGCTCCGCCGCCCGAGATGGAGGGCGGGACGGTCGTGCTGCTCGATCGGATGAGGAACGGCGACCGGGACGCGGGCAACGAACTGGTGCTGCGCTACCAGGATC
>JBEBCR010000227.1:0-10007 GCA_041157565.1 Planctomycetota bacterium
CTCCGCCACCCAGATGCGGGCCAAGCGACTTGGCGATTTGTCCGGCGTTCTTGCCGGCGACCCCTTGGCAGACGACGACGAAGGGCACACGGCCCTCTTCGCGTCCGAACAGGGCCATCAGCACCTGTCCGTGCGCAGCCTTGGCTTTCTCCGCCAGTTCGCGCACTGCGTCGCCGTTGGCGCTCGGCATGTCGAGCACGGCCACCTTGGCACCGCCGAGTTCGACGAAGGCCGCCTGCACTTCGCTCCAGTACTTGCCGAGGTCGCCCTTGGCCGCGGCCGCGGCCTTCTTCTCGGATTCCTTGGCGGCGGCGAGCACCAGCGCGATGCGCGCGCCGATGTCCTCGGGCGCGCTCTTCAGTTGCGCGGCGGCCTCGCGCAGCACGCGGCGTTGGGCCTGGATCTCGGCCACGGCCGTGGGCCCGGTCAGGGCCTCGATGCGCCGCACGCCGGCTTGGATGGCGCGCTCCTCCTTGACGAGGAAGGCGCCGATGTCGCCGGCCGCGCGCACGTGCGTGCCGCCGCACAATTCCATCGACCAGCCGCCCACGTCGAGCACGCGCACCTTGGCCTCGTACTTCTCGCCGAACATCGCGACCACGCCGCGCGCCTTGGCGGATTCCAGTTCCTCGATCGTCGTCTTGACGCCCGCGTTGAGCGCGATGCGTTCGTTCACGATGGCCTCGATGCGCTCGATCTCCTCGGCCGTCACCGCCTTGGTGTGCGAGAAGTCGAACCGCAGGCGATCGGGGCCGACGTAGCTGCCCTGCTGCGAGACATGGGAGCCGAGCACTTCCTTGAGCGCCTTGTGCAGGAGGTGCGTGGCCGTGTGGTTCTTTTGGGTCAGCTCGCGCTGCCTCGCGTCGACCGTGGCGACCACCGCCGCGCCCACGGTCGCCTTGCCCGAGCGGAAATCGCCGAGATGCACGATGACCGAGCCGGTGCGGCGCGTGTCGCGCACCTCGAAGCGGAACGAGCCGTCCTTGGCGGCGACGACGCCGGTGTCGCCGCACTGGCCGCCGCCTTCGGCGTAGAACGGCGACTGGTCGAGCACCATGGCCCACGCCTCGCCGGAGCGTTCCAGCAAGACGACCGTGGCCGCGGCCTCCAGGGCCGCGTTTCCTTCGGCGTGGCAGGTCGAGGTCGTCGGCTTTACCGAGGCCAGCGCCTCGGCCGACAACACCTGCTTGAACTTGCCCTCGGCCTTGCTCGCCTCCTGGTGCGCCTTCTGCGCCTTGTCCCATCCGGCGAGGTCCACCGCCAAGCCGCGCTCGCGCGCCATCAGCTCGACGAGGTCCTGCGGGAATCCGTAGGTGGCATACAACTCGTAGGCTTCGCCGCCGGCGATGGTCGTCTGCCTGGCCGCGGCGAGCTTTTGCGCCAGCGACTCGAACAGCACGAGTCCACGTCCCAGCGTGCGGCCGAAGGACTCCTCCTCGCTCTTCACCAGCGCCTGCACGTGCTCGACGCGCGCGCGCATCTCGGGGAAGACCCCGCCGAGGATCTGGGCCACCGTCGGCACGACCTCGTAGAGGAACGGATCCTCCTTCTTCAAGTGCTGGCGGCCGAAGCGCGAAGCGCGGCGCAGGAGGCGGCGCAGCACGTAGCCGCGCCCCTCGTTGCTGGGCAGCGCGCCGTCGGAGAACGCCGCAGTCAACGCGCGCACGTGGTCGGCGATGACGCGGAAGGCGACGTCCTTCTTGGAGTCCCCGCCTTCGTACTTCAGGCCGGTCAACTGCTCGACGCGGCGGAAGATGGGCTGGAACAGGTCGGTGTCGTAGTTGCTGCGCTTCTTCTGCAGCACCGACAGCACGCGCTCGAAGCCCATGCCGGTGTCGACGCTTTTGGCCGGCAATTCCTGCAGCCGCCCGTCGTCGAGGCGGTTGAACTGCATGAACACGTTGTTCCACAGTTCCATGAACCGCTCGTTGCCGGCGTTGACGCCGATCTTGGGATCGGCGCCGTCGGCGGGGTTCGTCTCCGGTCCGCCGCGGTCGATGTGGATCTCGGTGCACGGCCCGCAGGGACCGGTGTCGCCCATTTCCCAGAAGTTCGCCTTGCGGCCGAAGCGCAGCACGCGCTCGGGCTTGATGCCGGCCTTCTGGATCCAGATGCGCTCGGCCTCGTCGTCGGCGGGCAGGCCGTCCTCCTTGTCGCCCCCGAACACCGTGACCCACAGGCGTTCCTCGGGGATGCCCCAGACCTTGGTCAGGAGTTCCCAGGACCAGCAGATGGCGTCTTCCTTGAAGTAGTCGCCGAACGACCAGTTGCCAAGCATCTCGAAGAAGGTGTGGTGGTAGGTGTCCACCCCCACTTCCTCGAGGTCGTTGTGCTTGCCCGAGACGCGGATGCACTTCTGCGTGTCGGCCGCGCGCTTGTAGTCCCGCTGGCCGGTCCCGAGGAACACGTCCTTGAACTGGTTCATCCCCGCGTTGGTGAACAGGAGCGTCGGGTCGTCCTGCGGGAACACCGGACCGCTGGGCACGATGGCGTGGCCGCGGGCGCGGAAGAACTCGAGGAAGTCGGCGCGGACGCGTTCGGCGCTCCAGCGCGGGTCGCTCGTCGGGGAAGTCTCGGTCATCGGGGCGTGGGTCGTTCGTGCGTTCGGGATCGCCGGCGCGTCCGTCCGATCCCGCTGGAGCGGCCGGACGCGCCGTGGTGCGTCGTCGTGGAATCAGGCGCGGCTCACTCGCCGCCACCCTTGCCGAAGCTGTTCGGGTCGGCCTTGGTCTTGATGGTCGATTCGATCATCGTCGACAGGTCGGGGTTGTCGATCAGGAACTGGCGCGCCTTCTCGAGGCCCTGGCCGATGCGGACCTCGCCGTCGCTCGGGTGCTTCATGCTGTACCAGGTGCCCGACTTGAGGATCACGCCGTTCTCGAGGCCGATCTCGAGCATCTCGCCTTCCTTGGAGATGCCGCGGTTGTAGAGGATGTCGAACTCGCACTTGCGGAACGGCGGGGCGATCTTGTTCTTGACCACCGTGACCTTGGTGCGGTTGCCGACGACCTCCTCGCCGTCCTTGATCTGGCCGATGCGGCGGATGTCGAGGCGCACCGACGAGTAGAACTTCAGCGCGCGGCCGCCGGTCGTCGTCTCGGGCGAGCCGAACATGACGCCGATCTTCTCGCGGATCTGGTTGATGAAGATGACCAGCGTGTCGCTCTTGGAGATGGCCGCGGTCAGCTTGCGCAGCGCCTGGCTCATCAAGCGCGCGTGCAGGCCGACGAAGCTGTCGCCCATCTCGCCTTGGATCTCGGCGCGCGGCACGAGGGCCGCCACCGAGTCCACGACGATCACGTCGATGGCGTTGCTGCGCACCAAAGTCTCGACGATCTCGAGCGCTTGCTCGCCGGTGTCGGGTTGGCTGACGAGGAGGTCGTCGAGCTTGACGCCCAGCTTGCGCGCGTAGCCCGGGTCGAGGGCGTGCTCGGCGTCGACGAAGGCGCAGATGCCGCCCGACTTCTGGGCGTTGGCGATGACCTGCAGGGTCAGCGTCGTCTTGCCGGACGATTCCGGCCCGAAGATCTCGACGATGCGGCCCTTCGGCAGGCCCTTGCCGCCGAGGCACATGTCGAGGCCGATCGAGCCGGTGGAGATGCAGGAGATCTCCTTGATCAGCGCGCCGTCCCCGAGGCGCATGATCGTGCCCTTGCCGAAGGCCTTTTCGATTTCGCCCAGCGCCCCATCGAGCGCGCGCGTGCGTTCGGCGAGGCGCGGATCGGGCTTGGCGGCTTCGGTCTTCGTGCTCTCGGGCTTGGTCGGTCCTTTGACGGTCATGTGCTTCGACTCCAGGTGCGCCGCGCGCGGCGCGGATGCGGTCAGTGGTGCGGGTACGGGATGCGTTCCTTGGCCGGAGGAAGCCGCCGAGTCTAGCGGTCCCGCACTCCGAAAGAAGTCCCCTCCAACCAGCTAGACGTCCGGCGCGGCGCCGGCGTGGCAGTCAACCGAAGGGCAAGCGCGCAAAGGACATGTAGCGCCCATGGCGAGGACCCTCGGCCCGGCAGGCCAAGTGCAGCGCGTCGACTTCGAAATCCCAACCCGGGGCCGAGGTCCCCGGCAAGGGCGCGCGTGCCACCCTTGGGCGCGCCACGGTCAGGTGCGGAGTCCCCGCTTCCGGGCGCGGGAGCCCGGCCTCCACGCAGGCCCGGGCGACGCGTTGCTCGGCGTCGCGCCACCACGCTCCGCCTTCCGCGTCGTCGACGGCCAGGTAGGCGACGCGCTTGGCGAGGTCCTCCGCGGGGAACCCGCGCAGCTCGCCGAGGCGCAGGCGGCCGGGGCGCAACCCGCGCAGTTCCCCGCGCAGCGCATGGGCCAAGCGCGCGCCGCGGGCCTCGTCCAATGGACCGAGGAACGCCACGGTCGCGTGCAGGTCGCGCGCGTCGCCGCGGCGCCAAGTCGGGCCCGCGAACGCCAGCGCGCTCCACGAGCCGACCTCGTCGGCCACGCTCGTCGTCGGCCACGCGCCCACGAACCAGTTGCCGCCGGCGCGCGGCAGCGGGACTCCCGAGGAGCTCTCCGACCGCACGCTGCGCAGCACCAGGGTGGAGGAAGCCACAGGGCGAGACGCTCTGCAGCAGGTCGTCGTAGCGCGAGGCCAGCTCGTCGTGGTTGCGCGCGACGAGCGCGTCGGGACCGAAGCCCTGCACGCAGAAGCTCGCCGTCACCGTCCCCCACAGCATGGCGCGCTTCAAGGTGGGCGCGTCGGTGCGGTCGCTCTTGGCGACGAAGCCCATGAAGCCGCCGGCGAAGGTGTCGCCGGCGCCGGTGGGATCGATCACCTGCTCGACCGGGTAGGCGGGCAGCGAGAAGTGCACGTCGGAGCCCATCAGGAAGGCGCCGTGCTCGCCCTTCTTCAGCAGCACGTACCTCGGGCCCATGCCCAGCACCGCGCCGGCGGCGCGAATCAGGTTGCGCTCGCCCGTCAGGAGGCGCGCCTCCTCGTCGTTCAGCACCACGGCGTCGACCTTGCGCAGCAGTCGGCGCAGGTCGTCGCGCGCGCACTCGATCCACAGGTTCATCGTGTCCGCCATGACGAACTGCGGCCGCTCGACCTGCTCCAGCGCCTTCAACTGCACGATGGGCGCGGCGTTGGCGAGGAACACGTGGCGCGCGGAGCGCCATTCGGCGGGCACCTTCGGATCGAAGGTCTCGAGCACGTTGAGCTGCGTCTCCAGCGTCGTGCGCGTGTTCCAGTCGACTTCGTAGCGCCCGCTCCAGCGGAAGGTGCGGCCCTTCTGGACTTCGAGGCCGCGCGTGTCGACGCCTTGGCCGTGCAGGAGCCGCATGTGCTCCTGCTGGAAGTCCTCGCCGACCACGCCGACCAGCGCGGGCTTGGTGTACTTGGCCGCCGCCAGCGCGAAGTAGACCGCCGAGCCGCCGAGCACGTTCTCGCGGCGCGCGTAGGCGGTCTCGATGGTGTCGTAGGCCAGGGTGCCGATGACGAGCAGGCTCATGTGTGGGGAGGCTTTCCGCGCAAGGGACCGGGAGATGCTAGCCGCGTGGCGGGTCGGCGGGAAGCGCCGAGCGCGCCGGCGCGCGCGGGTTCAGCCCTGGACTTCGCGGGCTTCGGCGCGCGCCGAGCGCGTCAGGAGGAACAAGCCTCCGAGCAGGCCCATCGCCGTCATCAGGAGTCGGTAGCTGACGCTGACGGCGATGCCGATCGTGGCGGGCGCGCCCAGCTTGGCGTAGACGAAGCCGTAGACCGCCTCGCCGACGCCCCAGCCGCCAGGCGCCAGCGGCACCGAGGAGACGACGTTGGCGATGGCTCCCGCGCCCAGCACGTCCCAATACCCGAGGTCGAAGGTGCCGAAGGCGCGCGTCAAGGACCACAGCGCCAGCGCGATGATCACGTGGTTGGCGATCGACAGGAGGATCGCCACGCACAAGGTGCCCTTGTGGCGCGTGTATTCGCGCACGGCGCGGTCGAGGCTCGACAAGCGCTCGGCCTGCGGCAATCGCGCCAGGAGCGCGTCGATGCGCAGCACGCGCCGCGGCCACGCGCCGAGGAAGCACCAGGCGCCCACGCACAAGGCGGCGAACATCAAAAGGACCCAGGCGCGCAGCTCGCCGAAGGTCCCCGGCGACAAGCTCACCGCCACCGCCGTCATGGCGATGATGACGAACAAGCCGAGAACGCGGTCGACGACCACGGAGACGAAGGCGTCGGCCCGCTGCGTCGGGTTCTCGCGCACGACGAGCACCGCCTTGACGAGGTCGCCGCCCGTCAACCCGGGCACGACCAGGTTGAAGAACACGCCGAGGAAGGTCAGGCGCGCGCAGGTCCACAGGCGCGCCCGCACGCCCACCGCCGCCAAGAGGCGCCACCAGCGCACGACGCCGACGAGGATGGCGAGGAACAGCAGCGCGAAAGGGAGGAGGAAGGCCTGCGCGTCGGCGTCGGCCCACACGCGGCGGATGCCGGGGCGCCACTCGTAGCCGTCGGCGCCCTCCGCGCGGCGCGCCAGCCGCAGCCCTTCCGGTCCGCTCGCGGCCCAGTCGGATGCGAGGCGCGCGGGGAAGCTCGACGGATCGAGCTCCTCCGCCGGAACGAAGCCGACCGAGGCCTCGTTCCAAGGTCCGACGATGACGCCGGGGATGCTGGCGACCTCGCTCCCCTCGTGGACCTGCAGCCGGTCGCGCCATGGCACGCTCCAGCCGACGACGGCGAGCAACGCCAGCGCGAAGGCGAGGCGCAGCGCCGCGAACAGACGCGCGCGGTTCGCGCCCGAGGCGGGCGCCGAAGGCGACGTCAGCGGCGCGCCGTCCACCATGCGTGCCAATCCTCTTCGCGCAGGCTTTGGAAGCCGCTCCCGGCGCGGCGCGACAAGCACAGCATGGCGGCGTGCGCCACGGACTCCTCGGGGTCGGCGACCGCCAATTGGACGAGGTGCCCCAGCCAATCGGCGCGCGCCACGCCTTCACCGTCGGGCGGCAAGCCGCGTTCGGCGAGCGCGCGGCAAACGGCGGCGCGCACCAGCGGCGACTCCTCGCGCCGGAAGAGTTCCCACACGACGGTGTTGCCGAGGCGCGGATCGCCCGCGAGGCAAGTGGAGAGCGCGGCGGCTCGCACCGCCGGCTCCTCGTCCTGGATGGCGGCCCCCAGCGCGCGCTTCCACAGGCGCACCAGCAGTTCGCGCTGCATCGTCCGCAGCGACTCGTCGTCGTGCGCACGGCGCAAGGTGCGCACGAGCCGCTCCGCGCGCCATGCGCCGGGGAGGTCGAGCTCCAACCCCTTCAAGCCAGCGAGCGACGCCTCGAGCCTGGCCTTGGCGCCAACCTCCTTGGCGGCGGCTGCGCGCGCCGCGGCGACCACGCCGGCCAAGGCTTCCGCCACGGCATCCGGCGTGCTGGCTTGCGCGCCCTCGAGGGCCGCCTGCGGCAATCCGGCGTCGAGCGACAAGCCCAGCGGGCCGAGCGCCTCGGCGGCGGCGGCGCGCACGACGTAGGCGGGGTCCTCGACGGCGAGCCGCGCGGCCCATTCGAGCTGCAGCGCGCGCACCTCCTCGTCGTCGGCGTCGAGCGACAACAGCTCGGCCAGGTTCTCGAGGCAGGTGAGCGGAGGGTTGGCGACCTTCGAGGGCTGCTGCCCCTCGAGTCCGCCGGCGCCGGACTCGAGCACGTTGGCGAAGGAGCTGCGCAGCACGTACTCGAAGTCGTCGACCAGCGCGGCGCTGTAGCGGTGCTCGCCCTCCGGCGTGTGCAACTGCAGCAAGTTGTGGTCGTTCTGTCCCGCCACGCGGCAAGCGGAGGCCGAGAGTCCGCACGCGGCGGCGAGGGCTAGGAGGAGCGCGCTCTGCATCGTCGCGGGCAGGGTAGCAGGGCCGACGAGCGCAGGCGAGGCGGCGGCGAGGATCCCCCCCATGCGGCAAGGGACCCCGCCGAGGTCCGATCCTCGGCGAGGTCCCCTTTGGATGGTGGAGGCGGCGGGAGTCGAACCCGCGTGTCGCCACGGCCGTGGCGCAGGGCATCTACGTGCGTGTTCCACGAACTTGGTTCTCGTCCGCGTCGCGCCCATGGACGGGCTCTTCGCGGACCAGCCCCTGTTGTGTCTCGTCCCCCCACGCCGGGGCGGCGCGGGCGGACCAGCCTGCGAGTGGCGTCAGGCCGGAGCGGCAGGCGCACCCCGGCGAGACGGCGGACTGAACTAAATCAGGCCGCGAGAGCGTAACTGTCGGCAGGTCATGCCGTCCCGAGAGGATTGACAGGGTGACTCGAGATCCCCGGCACGCAGCCTTGCGACGATCGCAACGATCGAAACCGTTGCGCCCCCTTGTGCTGCAGCGCGCATCCTAGCACGAAGCCACGCCGATTCGCGCGAAATCGCCATGGGCGCCGCGCGGCCGATGGCCGAGGGGGTCAGCGCCGGCGCGACATGGCGCGGTCGATGTCGCGCCGCGCCTCGCGCTCCTTGATGCCATCGCGCTTGTCGTGGAGCTTCTTGCCCTTGGCGAGCGCCATCTCGACCTTGACGCGCGAACCCTTGAAGTACAGGGACAGCGGCACGATGGTCACGCCGCTCTCCTTCACCTTGCGCGCCCAATCCACGAGGCTCTTCTTGTGCACGAGCAGCTTGCGCGTGCGCTGCGTCTCGTGGTTGTGGACGTTGCCCTGCGCGTACTCGGCGATGTTGGCGCCGAACAGGTACAACTCGCCGTTCTTGATGAAGCCGTAGCTCTGGTCGAGCGAGGCGCCGCCGCAGCGCAGCGACTTGACCTCCGTGCCCGCCAGCACGATGCCGCACTCCTGCGACTCGAGGATGTGGAACTCGAAGCGCGCCTTGCGGTTCTCGGCGAGGATGCGGATGACGGGGTCCGCCATGCCGGAGAGGGTAGCAGACCGGCGGGCGGCCGGGTCGCGCGGTTCGGGGCCGGGACGGGGGCCGCGGACGGGAAGGACGGCTCCAGCCTTGAACGCGGAGCGCCGATCTTCGACAAGTTAGGCGCCCGCCGCCGAACGCCGCGGGCGCACTCCAAGGCCACCATGTCCCACTCCGCACCGCACTCGCCTTCCGACGACCGCCTGCACCTGCTCGAGGACGCGCTCCGGGGCGCGCAGGCCGACCACGTGCTCCTGCGCTGGCACCACAAGTCGACGCGCAGCGTCGCCGTCGAGAAGGGCCGCGTCGACAACGCCGCCTCGAACACGTACTCGGGGATCGGCGTGCGCGTCCTGGCGCACGGATCCTACGGATTCGCCTCGACCGATCGCCCCGAGCGCGACGCGATCCGGCGCGCCATCGAGGCCGCCACGGCCGCCGCCAAGGCCAGCGCGCGCCAGCGGCGCGAGAAGGTGGCCGCTCCCCCGCCCACGCAGTTGGCCCGCGGCACGTGGGAATCCGAAGGCGCGCGCGAATTGCGCGAGCGTCCGATGGAGGCCCTGTTGCGCCTGTGCCTCGATTCCGAGGCGGCGGCGCGCGGCTCCAGCGCCACGATCCAGAGCGCGACCTGCGGCTACAGCGAGATCCACGAGGAGAAGGCCATCGTCACCAGCGATGGCGCGCGCGCGCTCGTGCGCGTCGCGCGGCCCGAGCTGCGCTTGTTCGCCGTGGCGGCGAAGAACGGCCAGATGCAGCGCGGCGTCGAGACGAGCGGCGTCACCGGCGGCTGGCAATGCCTGTTCCAGCGCGCCAGCGCGGCGCAGATGGCCGACAGCGCGGCGCGCAAGGCGGTCGAGCTGCTCGAGGCCGAGCGCCCGCAAGGCGGACGCGCGACGGTGATCCTCTCGCCGGCCCTCGTCGGCATGCTCGTGCACGAGGCGGTCGGCCACACGGTCGAGGCCGACTTCGTCATGGCCGGCTCCGTGGCGCGCGGCCGCATCGGCACGCGCGTCGCCTCCGACCTCGTCACGCTGGAGGACTCGGGCCACTCGGAGTTCCTCGCCGGCGCCGGCGGCCTGGTCGAGGTCGACGACGAGGGCGTGCCGACGCGCCGCACCACGATCATCGAGCGCGGGATGCTCAGGAGCTACCTGCACGACCGCGAGAGCGCGGCCCACTTCGGCGTCGA
>JBEBCR010000228.1:0-4020 GCA_041157565.1 Planctomycetota bacterium
CCTCGAGGGAGTAGACGTGCTCGCGACGGTCGACGGCGTGCTCGTCCAGCGTGCGCCGCGCCCATTCCGGCAAGGCCTCGTAGTCGTGCCGCTCGCCATGGCGCAGGTTGTACGCCACGCCCAGTTCGCGCCAGGTGACCAGTTCGTCCATGAACGCCTCGGCCGAGGCGCCGAGGCCCCACCACCCGTCCCGCGAACCGTTCGCGCGGCCGGACATGGCGGCGACTGTCCAGTTCTCTTGACGCGCGACCAGCGCCAGCAGCTCGTGCGCCGACAGCTGGCCGAAGTGGATCCACGGCGAGAGGCCGGAGGACGCGTCGGAAGTCGGCTCGGAGCGCTCCTCTCCGTAGCGCGGCAGGCGCGCGCGCACGAAGTCGGCGGCCAGGCGCCGCCCCTCGGCCTCGCCGCCCACGGCGGCCACCGGCGGCACCGAGTGGTCGATGGGCAGAAGTCGCAGCGCGGCGCGCCCGCGCGCGAGGATGTCCTCCGTGGGCGACGACCAGCCGCGCGGCGCGGCCACGGCGCCGAGGCTTTGGAGCGACTCGGCTCCCTGCAGCGAATCCGGACGCGGCACCTGCGACAAGTGCGGCGCCAGCACCTTCTGCAGATGGCGGCGGAAGTCGAAGGCGCGCGCGAAGTCGCGCGTCATCTCCGACTGCGGGCACAAGCCGGTCGAGTCGACCGCCTCGAGGCGGGTGTCGAGCGACTTGGCGGCCGCGGCGAGCATGCGCGGCACGAAGAAGCCCGGCCAGTCGTCCGTCACGACGAGGGCGGCATCCTTGGCGAGGCGCGCCAGGAGGCCCTTGCCGGCGCCGGGCTCGGGCTCGATCCACGGCAGGTAGGCGACTCCGGCCTCCGCGCAGCGCTTGGCGGTGTCGCGCATGCCCTCGACCACGAAGGCGTGGTGGCGATCGCTGGCGTGCGGGTAGCCGGCGCGCAGCGGTTCGAACACCAAGAGCGGCAGGTCCAACTCGGCGGCGCGAGCGACGGCGTGCTGGAGCGCGAAGTTGTGGTGCGTGCGCCGGTAGGAGGTCATCCAGTGCAGCACATGGCGCGCGCCGGCGGCCTTCTTGCGCGCCGGCTCGTCGACGAGGATGCGCAGGCGCGAGTCGGGTGCGGATTGGTGCGCGGGCATGGGTGTCTCTACGACGGCGCGCCACGGATCGGATGCGGCGGTCCGGAGCGCGGCCATGGGCCGCGTGGGGCGGCCTCAGCCGTAGGGGTTGGGCTCGGGCGCGGCGCGCCAAGCCACCAGCGCCGCGGCCGCGCACGAGGCCAGGGCGAGCCCGCAGGCGACCAGCGTGCGACGCCATTCGCCTTGCAGGCGCGCCGCGCAGGCCCCCGGCAGGGCGAAGGCCAAGACGAGCAGCGCGATGGCGGCGAGGGGCAGGTCGTAGAGCCAACGCTGGACGAGGATCCCAGCCGTGGCCAGCACGAGCACCAGCACGGCTCCGGCGGAGAAGCGCGTCCCACGCTGCACGAGCGCGAGCAACGCCAAGCCGCCGCACGCGGCCGAGAGGCCCCCGAGGCGCTGCGCGTCGGAGGCGCTGCGCGACACCAAGGCGACGACCGCCGAGCCGGCAAGCGCCACCGCCCACGCGGCCGGCGTGGCGAGGCCCGGCAAGCGCGCGGCGAGCCGATCCTGCCAGACGATCCAGACGTAGATGACGAGCGCCACCGACAGGCGCCCGATCCAACCGCCGATGCCTTGCCACTCCTGCTCCAGCCCGAATCGAGCGACCAGCACGGCCGCGGTGCAGGCCAGCACCAAGTGCAGGAAGCGCGGCACGCGCGGCAAGGAGAGCAGCGGCGACACGAGGCCCACGGCCAGCACCAGCCAGGCGAGCTTGTGCTGGAAGCCGATCTGCCGCTCGGCGGAAGGCAGCGGCAGTTCGCCGAACAAGGCGAGGTGCACGGCGAGGAACGCGCCGGCCATGGCCAGCGCCCCGTCGCCGGGGAGCGGGGCCATGGCCGCTTGCGGCCCATGCGCGCGCAGGGCGCGCACGCGCGCGCTGCCCAGCACGATCAAGGCGATGGCGGCGGGAGCCACCACGGTGGCCAGCACTTCGCGCAAGGTCTCCATGGTGGCTCGGCCTCCGCCTCGGGGCGCGGGGCCTTTTTCGAATCAGCCCTCGTTGCCTTCGATCGACACCATGAACTCGACGTCCTCGCCGAGTCCGCCCTTCATGTAGGTGATGCCGAACTCGCTGCGCTTCACGACCAAGGTGGCGTGGAAGCCGGTCTTCTTGCCGAACTTCGGATCGTCGACCGAGCCGGTCTTCTCGACCACGAAGCTGACGGGCTTGGTGACGCCATGCAGCGTCAGGTCGCCTTCGACCTTCATCTTGGATTCGCCGTCCGGCACGACCTTGGTCGACTTGAACGAGGCCTTGGGGAACTGCTTGACGTCGAAGAAGTCCGGACCGCGCAGGTGGTCGTCGCGACCGCCGTTGGCGGTGTTCACGCTGGAAGGGTCGATGTCGAGTTCGACCGTGCTGTTGGCGCCGTCGAGGACGATCGTGCCGGAGAACTTGTCGAAGCGCCCGTAGGCCCACGACGTGTTGAGGTGCATGCAACGGAAGACGATCGAGGAGTGGACCGTGTCGACCTTGAGGGTCTTGGCCGCCGCAGTCGGAGCGACGGCCACGGGCTGCGTGGCGGAGGCGGACCACAAGGCGATCGGGAGGACGAGGGCGAGCAGGGCGAGGTACTTCATGTGCAGGCTCCTTGGTGGATGGTGCGAGTGTCGCTGAACGGACGGGACGGGCCATCGTCGCCGCGTGGCCGGGTCGGATAGGTTGCGCACCGGAGCGGCGGCCTTCCAGAGGCGGCTGTCCGGACGGGCGAGCTTACGGCGGGACCAGCGCGGTGGATGCAGCCCGACCGACGGGGGTCAACCCCGGCGCACCTCGACCCAGGCGTTGTAGTCCGGCACCCCGCCCTCGGGCTCGATGCGGTCGTGGGGCAGGAGCTGGTTCAACTCGGGCCAGTGCCCTTGCAAGGAGCCGCGCGCGACCTCGGCGAGGAAGACCCTGCCGCGGTATCGGCCGTGCGCGTTGGACAGGACGATCGGTTCGTCGGCGCGCAGGCCCAGCGCCGCCGCGTCGTCGACGTGCATGTAGACGTGGTCGCGCGCCGCGCCGGTCAGGGGGTCGACCTCGCGCTGCACCATCGAGTTGAACTGCTTGCCGCGACGGGTCGCCAGCCGGAACCGGCGCGGGGCCTCGCAGGCGACGTTGACTTCGCCCTCGTAGGGCAGCGACGGGGCGAGCAGCGCGAAGCGCGCCTTGCCGTCCGCGAAGGGGAAGCGGCCATCCGCGTAGAGGCGCGGACCGCCCCATTGGAACTGGTCCCCTTGGCGCGCCAAGCGGGCGATGCCTGCGTACATGGGCACGCTGCGTTCGATGTCGGCGCGGATGTCGGCGCCACAGGAGTACTGGACGCGCCACGAGTCCTTGGGCTTGGCGTGGCGCGCGAGGTCGCACAGCATGCGCCACTCGGCGCGCGCTTCGCCGACCTGGTGCCCCGACAGCTCCGGCGAAAACACGACGCGCCGCTCGGTGGTCGTCTCCGTGCCGCCGCCGTCCTGCTCGTAGCGCGTCTTCGAAGGCAGGATGTAGGCGACCTCCGCCGGCTCGACCAGCATCTGCGACGTGGCGACGATGTCGCAGTGCACGCGCAGCGGCATGGCCGCGATGGCGCGCTCGACCCGCGCGGGGTCGGGCATGGTCTCGAGGAAGTTGCCGCCGATGCACCACCACGCGTCGAGCTCGCCAGCGAGCGCGGCGTCGAAGGTCTCGACCGTGGTCATGCCTTCCCACGAGGGGACTTCGAAACCCCAAAGCCCCGAGAAGCGGCGCGCGCCCTCGTCGTCCAAGGGCGCGTTGCCCGGCAGCGCCGCGGGATAGCAACCCATCTCGGAGCCGCCCTGCACGCCCGAGTGGCCGCGAATCGGCATGAGTCCGGAGCCTTCCGTGCCCAGCCAGCCGCGCAGCAACGCGAGGTTGGCGATGGCGCGCA
>JBEBCR010000229.1:0-9912 GCA_041157565.1 Planctomycetota bacterium
TCGGCGCGCTGCGGGCCGTAGCCCACGCCGCCGAAGACCACCGTGCCCGACAATCCCGAGTGGCGGCCGTACGCGGCGAAGCTGTCGCCGATCTGCGTCGCCAGCTCGCGCGTGGGGCACAGCACGAGGCAGCGAACGGGCGCGCGCCGCGCGCGTGCTCCCTTGTCGCGCCACAGGCGCTGCAGGATGGGCAGCGCGAAGGCGGCGGTCTTGCCCGTGCCGGTCTGCGCGCAGCCGAGCACGTCGCGTCCGGCAAGCACAGGCGGGATCGCCTGGAGTTGGATGGGCGTGGGCGTCGTGTAGCCCTTTTCCTCGACGGCGCGCAGCAAGGCGGCGCCCAGTCCGAGTTGGCCGAAGCCCTCCTCTACGCGCGGAGCTTCGGTGTCGTGCTCTTCGTGCTCGTCGCGATGCGGCGCCTGGCGCTGGTCGCTTTCGTGCCGATCCTTGGAAGCTTGGGGGGAACGTTGGTCGGGGCGGGTCGAGCGCGCGTGGTCGCGGGCGAGGCCCTGCTTGGAAGCCTGATCGGTCGTCATGTGATGGATGTATCTGGCCCTGCAGGCGGGACATGGAGGTCCCCCTGCCGCGCGCCACGATGGACGCGCTGGCCGCTGGCGGGCCGCCGCGGCGCGAGCCTCCGCGCTCCGATCGAAGTCGGATGCGGGCGGGCGTGGAGTCGGATTCTGGAGCCTTGCCCGGATCGGAGGCCGGGCGGGAGCCGGGGGGCGCATGCGGGGCGTCGCCCCGTCGCGGCGTCCTCGCCGCGCGCCTCCGCCGTCGCGCCCATGGCTCCGGGTGGAAGCGCCCGTCAGGGGCCGATCCACTCCGTCGAGTCTGCGCGCGCCGAAGTCAGAGTCGGGCATCATAGCCCCGCCACGCGCCCGACGCCAGCGCGGGCCGCCATTCCCCGTCGGAGGGGCCGCTGCGGCCTCCGGCGCGGCTCGCCGCGGACTTGTCCAATCCGCTTGACGTCACGTGCTGCATGGCGCCAAAGGGACGCGGCGCGCGATGGGGCCGCGGCGCGTGCTTCACGCCCCGCGCAAGGCGGCGCCCTTGCGACCGCGGCGCGGCTTGGGCTTCGACTTCACGTCGCCGCGCAACCTGCGCAGCGCGTCCTGCAGCCGGCGCCGCGCCCGATCGAAGGCCTCGCGCACGGCGAGGTCCACGGCCTGCGCCGCCCCGTGGGCTCCGGGCGTGCGCGTCACGGCCACCAGGATGCGCGGCGCCGTGGCGCGGATGCGCACCTCGTAGCGATCCCCGCGCGCGTGGCGATGCTGCGAGCGCGCCACGACGACCCGGCAACCGACGATGCGCGGCGAGTACCGCGCGAGCTTGGCCAGTTCGCGCATGCACATGCGCTCGAGGCGCTCGTCGCGCTCGATGCCGGAGAACGACACCGGCAAGCCGGCCTCGGTGCGTTCGCTCGATTCGATGGAGCGCTCGCGCGGCGCGCGCGGCACGATCGTCCGCCACTTCTTCGTCATGGGATTCGTTCCTTCCTGCGTGGCGACTCTGCGCCCGACGCCTCAAAGCCTCTCGGCGATGCAAGCCGCCACATCCATCGTCGAGACCATGCCTCGCAGGCGTCCGCGTTCGAGGACCAGCACGCGGTGCACGCGCTGGTCGACCATCGCCGCGCACACGCGGGGCAGGCTCGCCTCGGGCGGCACGGCGACCAGTTCGACGCTCATCCACTCGCCCACGGTCGGTCCGCCGTCCTGGTCGGAGTTCCAGCCCTCCATCTCCAGCACCTCGTCCTCCTGCTCGATCTCCACGGCTTCCTCGCCCGCCGCGTTGCCGAGCATGGTCGATCCCCCTCCTGCCCCGGGCAGCCGCTCGAGCCGCGCCGCCTCGAGGCGGGCGACGTCGCTCATGGAGAACATGCCGCGCACGCGGCCACCGACATCGACGACCGGCGCCGCGCCGTGGCCGGAATCCTCGAGTTCGAGGAGCGCCTGCTCGACAGCGTCGCCTGGTCGGAAGACGAGCACGTCGGTCTCCATCAAGTCCGCGGCGGTCACTAGGTCGAGTGCGTGCATGATCAATGCGCTCCGGTGCATGTTGCCGTGCGCGCGCCGCCCGATGCGGCGAGCGAGAACCAAGATGCCGGAAGCCGCGCGACGCGCCGATGGGGCGAAGGGCGGCGGGCTAGCCCCATCTTGGGCGTAGCCTCACGCGTCAACGCGGCGGCTCGATCTCGGGCCGCGGCGCGCTGGGCGCGGGCTCGAAGGGTGGCGCAACCTCGGGAGTCGACGGCACGGGCGAGGACGGCGCGGGGCTGGCGGGTTCATGCGGCGGCGGCGCGACTTCGGGCCGCGAAGGCTTCTGGCACGACGCACGCCCGCAGCAGGCGGAGTTCACGCCACACGTCGAGTTGGATGAGGTATGCACATGCATGGCCACCGGACTCTGGCCCACCTCGCACGCCCTAGCCATGCGCACACCCGCGCAGTCGATCGGAGATGAAGTGCGGGGTCCCGCGCGGGCGCAAGCCCGCGCCAACAAGCGCCGCAGGTTCGGATCCTGTCCCCCCTGCAGCTTCGCGCGCCGCAGAAACGAACCGAGGCCGGTGAATGGTCACCGGCCTCGTGGTTGGTAGCGGGGGCAGGATTCGAACCCCGCGCGGGCGCAAGCCCGCGCCAACAAGCGCCGCAGGTTCGGATCCTGCCCCCATGCAGCTCCACGCGCCGCAAGAACGAACCGAGGCCGGTGACTGGTCACCGGCCTCGTGGTTGGTAGCGGGGGCAGGATTCGAACCTGCGACCTCCGGGTTATGAGCCCGACGAGCTGCCAGACTGCTCCACCCCGCGTTGCGAGACAGCACTATAGACACCCACCCACCCACATTCAACCCCGCTCTCCCCTATCCGCAAAAGACCACCCACCCACCACCCCGCCACCACCCCGCCATCTCCCAGCCCGCCCACCCGCCCAAATCGTCCCCTCCTCGGTCACGAACGGCGATTCCGCGAGTTGGATCCGCATGCAACCCGACCCGCGTTCCCTCGCCCGCTTCGACGAACACGACCTGCTCGAGCAGCTCGACTGGCTGCGCGGGCTCGCGCGCAATCTTGTGTCCGACCAGAGCGCGGTCGACGACCTCGTCCACGACGCCTGGCTCAAGGCGCGGCGCGGCATCCCCGCGGGAGTCTCGTCGCGCGGCGAACTGCGTCGCTGGCTGGCCGCGGTGGCGCGCAACCTGGCGCGCACGCGTGGCGCGCGCGAAGCACGCCGCGCCGACGTCGAGACGCGCGCCCAGGCGCAGCGCGGGCACGCGCCCGGCGCCGATGAACTCGTCGAGCGCGCGAGCGTGCAGTCCGAGTTGGCGCAGGAAGTCCTGCGGCTCGAACCCGACCTGCGCGATGCGGTGCTCTTGCGCTACATGGAAGGCCTGGGCTCCGAGGAGATGGGCCGGCGCCTGTCGATCTCGCCGGAGGCCGCGCGCAAGCGCGTGGAGCGCGGCGTGCGCGCCTTGCGCGAGCGGCTCGACGCGCGCCACGCGCGCGATCGCGACCAATGGCTGGCCGCCTTGGCGGCCTTCGGCCGCGCACCCTCCGCTTCCGCGCCGCTAGCCGGCGCCACGAGCGCGGCGTGGCTCGCCGCCGCGCTCGTGGTCGGCGTGGCGGCCGCCATCGTCGCGTGGGCGCCTTGGTCGGTGGCTCCGGCTCCGAGGTCCATGGCGTTGCCGCTTCCCGCCCCGCTCGCTCCCACGCCACCATTGGACGAGCCCGATGCCAGTGCAGGCGGACGCCAGGCCGGCCTCGCCGCGGCGGCGTCGAACATCCTCTTGTTGCGCGAGGAATCCGGCGCGGCGGCCAGCGGATACAGCGTGCTGCGCCATGATGGCGCACGCTTCGCGCGACTTCAGGCGTCCGACGCAGAGGGCCGCGTGGAATGGCCCGCGGACGAGCAGGTCGCGGCCTTGCTCGTGTGGCGCGACGACTACGCGTTGACGCGCATCGACCCGCCTGCGCCGGACGCGGAGCAGGTGGCCGTGCTGCCCGAGGGCTCGACGCTCGCGGGCGTCGTCGCCGGCATCGAGCCCGGCAAGCCTTGCCATGTGCGCATCGCGCACGACAAGCCTTCGGAGCGCATCGACGAATTGGGTCCCCTGGGCGAGTTCAACCCCTTCACGGGCGTGCTCGAGTCGGCGCCGCCGCGCGCGTCGGGACAGATGCTGGCCTTGGGGCTGGACGGCTCGTTCCAACTGCGTGGACTGCCGGACGATTGGAGCGGCACGCTGGAGCTGCGCATGCCTTACGTGTGGGGCAACGCCCCGTCGCACGGCGCGGTCGGCTCCGACGCGCACCTCATGTCCGTCGGCGGCCCCGCCGATCTCCAGCTGCGCTCGCCCACCACCGAGCTGCAAGCGACCGTCGCGTCGCTGCCTTGCGCCAGCGGCCGCCTCGTGGAGGGCGCCGAAGCGCGGCCCTTCGCGCGCGGAACGCTGGGCGTGCAGTGGGACTGCGGCTACAGCTCGGGCCAGTACCCCATCCCCGTCGGGAGCGATGGCGTCTTCTGGCTGCCCTTGACGCCGGCGCTCTTGCGCTGCGGGAACCTCGGCGCGAGGCTCGTCTTGTCCGGACGCGACTGGTCGCACGCGCTCGAGGCGGAGGATCTGGTCGAGGGCGGAGACCTGGGCGTCGTGGTGGTGCCCGCGGCCGATCTCTGGCGCATCCTCGTCCTCGACCATGAAGGACGGCCGCTGGGCGGCGCGAGCGTCGCGGTGCAGGAACCCGAAGGCCGAGCGCTCTTGTCCAGCAAGAGCGACCACGACGGTGGCGCCGAGTTCCTGGCCCCGCCGGGAGTCGAGCGGTTGGTGCGCATCGCGCAGGCGGGCCACAAGCCGCGCTACGTGCGCACGGGACCGCAAGCACCCGGCGACGAGCCCATCGTCGCGCGACTCGAGCAGGCGGCCGAGTTGCTCGTGCGCGCCGTCGATGCGAGCGGACGCGAACTGCAAGGCGCGTTGCGCGTCCAGGCCCCCCTCGCCGCCGATCCGGCGCGCGCCTGGCGCGACCTGTCGGGGTTCGCGGGCGACGAACTGGACGCCGAACTGCGCCTGATCGCCGTGGAGGAGATGGCCTTGGGCATCGCCGCGCACCTGCGCCCCGGAGGCGGCGCGGCGCGCATCGGGAACGTCGCGCGCGGCATCCCGCTCGTCGTCGAGTGGCTCGACCACCAAGGCCTGGCGCGGGCCTCGGCCACCACGATCGTGCCGCACGGCGAGTGGTCCGGCACGCTCGAACTCGCCTGGAGCGGCTACGGCTGCCGCGTGCGTGGCCGCGTGCGCGACCAAGGCGGCGCCGCGGTGGCGAAGGCCTTCGTGGAGCTCGGCACGAGCCGCGAGGAGTTCCATTCGGTGGCGCTGACCGACTCCGACGGGAACTTCGAGTTCCCCGCGCTGGGCGCGCCGCTCCTTGGGCGCCGCGTGTTCGTGTCGAAGGTCGGACATGCGCCCACGCAGTCGCCGCCGCGCGACATCGGACCTGGAGACGACGTGGTGCTCGACTTGGCGCTGGCGCCAGCGCGCCCGCTCTCCATCCGCCTCGTCGATGGGCGGGGACGGCCGGTCCTTGGTTGCGTGGCGCGAGCGGACTTCCCGGAGCCGCATGGAGCACTGCCGCTGGTGGCCGAGCCCGGCGGCGGGGTGCACGCGACGAGCGACGCGCCGCTCGTCGACGGCACCTTGGCCGTGGAGCTCGCCGGCGCCGCCACCACGCACGCCCTTCCCGCCCTCGCGGCGCCGCCGCCGATCGTGCTCGAGGGGCTCGGCGCGCTGCGGGTGGCGATCGGCCCGGCGACGCTCGGCGTCCCGCGCGCGGAGGTCGAACTGCATGCGCGCGGTTCCTCCAGCGCGGCGGTGCTGGTGTCCACGTGCGAGGTGCGCGCCGACGGCACCATCGAGCCGTTCCTGCTGCACCTGCCTCCGGGCGCGTGGACCGCGACGGTGCGCGCGCGCGGCGCGAGCACGCAAGGCTGGACGACGCTGGGCCAGCCGGTCGCGGCGACGGTGGTCGCCGGGGTCGATGCGGCGCTCGACTTCCCCTGAAGTCGAGCTCAATCCTCCACGATGCGCGAACGCAGCGCGGGATCGGGCAGCGGGCAACCGGAGGCGGCGCCGAAGGCGCGCAGCCGGCGGCGCGCCACGGCCCTGTAGGCGCGGTCGCGCAGGGCGCGCGGCACGCACAAGAGGAGCGCAGCCAAGGGCCAGGGGAAGCGCAGGCGGCGCAGGATGCGCAGCGCGGCCGTGCTTTCGACGTGCAAGCCGTCCGCGTCGACCAGCACGGCGCTGTCGAGGCCGGACGGAGCGCCATGGCGCTCGAGGAGCGCGCGTCCGGTGGCCGTGTCCAGCGCCGCGAAGCGGTGCACGGCGCGCGGATCGCGCGCGGCGACGAAGCGCACGAAGCGGTGGCACAGGCCGCAGCCGCCGTCGTAGAGCACGATGGCGCCGCCCTCGGCCGGACCGTCCAGTTTGCTTGACGAACGCGCCATGGGCTCAACCATGGCGCGCCAAGGCCGCCAGCGCCCGCTCGAGCACCACCGGGGCGGGCGCGGCCGCGTCCAGCCGCAAGTGGGCGCAGGCGCGGTGCAGGCCTTCGCGGCGCGCCGCGAGGAGCTCCAGCTCGCGCTCGGGCGGCAAGCCCAGCAACGAGGGCCGCGGGTTCGGATCGCGCCGCAGGCGCGCGGCCAGCACGGAAGGCGGCGCGTCCAGCCAAAGGACGAGCGCGCGGCGCGCGAGCAGCGCGCGCACGCGCGGCGACTCGACCAGGCCGCCGCCGCACGACCACAGCCGAGCGCCGCGCGTCGGCGCGTCCAGCAGTTCCAGCGCCAGCGCCTCCTCGGCGGCGCGGAAGCGCGCGACCCCGAGGCGCGACAGCAGTTCGCCCGCCGACGCGGCGCCATGGCGCTCGGCGAGGCGCGCGTCGAGGTCGAGCGCGGGCATGGAATGGCGCTCCCCCAAGGCGCGCGCCAAGGTCGTCTTGCCGCTGGCGCGCAGGCCGACGAGGGCCACGAACGGCCACGGCCACTGCGCGGGGGCGGGGGCGCTCTCGACGGGACGCTTGGTCATGGGCGCTCCTCCTCGGCGAGCGCCGCGCGCAGTTCCTCCTCCATGGCCGCGCGCGGGGCGGGCAGGCCATGGTGCAGCTCGAACTGGCGCAGGGCTTGTTCCAAGAACCAGCGCGAGCCGTCGACGAAGGCGCAGCCGCGCGCGACGGCGGCGACGGAGAGCGGCGTGCGCGCGGGACGGTAGGTCGATCCCATGACCACGGTCCGCGCGCCGGAGGCGCCGGCGCGCGGCGCGATGCGATCGGCGGAGACCGGCGACTCCCCCGCCAGCGCGGCGCTGGTGCAGTCGAGCACGAGCTCGGCTTCGATCGACTCGTCGGCGCCAAGCAGCGCCACGCCGAACGCCTCGCGCAACTCGCGGGCGGACGCGCCGTCGCGCGCCCACAGCGCTAGGCGCGCTTCCGCCAGCGCGTGGCACGCCGCCCGCGCGGCGCCACCGGCGCCGAGGATGGCGATGCGGCGTCCGACGAGGCTCGCCTCGGGCGGGAGTCCCAGCGCGGCGCGCGCGGCCAGCGCCAAGCCCGCCGCGTCGGTGTTCCGGGCGCGCCATGCGCCGCTCGCGTCGCGCACCAAGGTGTTGGCGGCGGACGAGGCGCGGGTCGCCGCGTCGGCCCCGACGGCGAGTCGCGCGCCTTCCTGCTTGAGCGGGGCGGTCAGCGCGAGGCCGACCCAACGCTCCTGGAAGAGCGGCAGCACGGACTCGAGCCGTGGAACGCGCAGCGCCACGAAGGCCGCGTCGAGGCCGAGTTCGCGCAGGGCGCGGCCGTGCAGGCGCGGCGACAAGCTGTGCGCCACGGGATCGCCAAGCACGGCGCACAGGCGCGTCTCCGCGCCCATCGGGCGCGCGGGGCGCGCCGCGCGCAGGGCGCGCGCGTCGAGCTGGCCGGGAGCCGTCTCCGGCGCGGACGCCGCGCGCGCCCACACCGCCGCCGAACCGAAGGCCGGCGCGACGATGCGCGTCCACGCGGCCTCGGCCCCGCTGGCGAACACCGCGCGCGCGCGGCCGCGCCAATCGTGGCGCGCGCACGTCTCCAGCACCAACAGCCCGGCCTGCGCGTCCGTGGCGCGACCGACGAGCTTGACCAGGTCCTCGGGCGCGGCGCGCTCGACCAGGACGCGCGCGGTGGCTCGGCACTCGGCGGCCTCGACGTGCGCCGACAGCACGCGCCGCGGCGCGCAGGCGCCCAGTTCGGCCGCGAGGTGCAGCGGCACGTCGACCAGGTCGACGCCGGCGGCGACGGCCTTCGCCAGCAACTCGCGCCGCGCCGCGATCGGCCCCGACCAGTGCCCGAAGGCCTCGGGACCGTTGACGGAGGCGAGGATCGGCTGCCCGAGGTCCTCCTTGAGCGCGCGCAGCTCCTCGACGCGGAACGCCAGCGCGCCGTGCGGCGCGCCCGGCGCGTCGAGCCGCAACTCGACCATGTCGCCTTCGCCGCGCGCCGCGCGAGCGCGCGCGCGCAGTTCCGCGAAGCTGGCGCCCTGCACCGAAACGACGATCACGCAGGAGAGCCTAGACTGCGACGGCGCCGGTCCGAAAGGGCCGTTGGCGCCCAGTGCGGGGGCCGGAGGCGCGAGTCGGGCGGCGCGCGAGGGCGCCCGACCCGCTCAGCGCGCCTCGTGCTCGGCGTTCTCCTCGAGGTAGTCGTAGTCGAGGTCGTCGAAGCTCTGCGCCACGTAGCCGGCCTCGCGGCTGCGCGCCAACTCCTCCTCGTAGGCCCTCAGGACCATGCGCTGCACGTTGTCGCGCGCGTCCTGGTTGATCGGGTGGCACACGTCGGCGTACAGGCGCGGGCGACCGCGGTCGTCCATGTCGCCGCGGCTCTCGTACAGGCGCGCGCCGCAGTCGTTGCAGAAGCGCGCGCGGATGTGGTTCTTGCCGGCGCAGGCGGGGCAGCGATCGCACAGCTTGCGGGAGGGCATGGCCACGAACATGCCCTTCTGCCCTTCGATGATCTTCACGTCGCGCAGCACCAAGGAGTCCTCCAGCGTGATGCTGGCGAACGCCCGCAGCTTGTCGCGTGTCGACAAGAGCAGCTTGATGCGGATCTCGGTGAGCCTCATGGTGACTGGGACGCAGGAGAGAAGGCGCTCCGGAGAGAGTCGGAACGCTGCGTCGGCTCCCATTCCGCGCAGGGCGGGGCGCGCGGTGCAATAATTTCAGCGAATCACGCGCGCGCCCGGCCCGCTGGCGGCGACGGTGGCAAGGCGCGCGACGAGTCCGGCGCTTCGGATCGCATGCGAAGCGCGCTCGAGCGCGAGGCGCGCTTGCGACTCCTCGAGGTGCAGGCTGGCGAAGCTGGAACCGCTGCCGGACAAGAACCAAGCGTCGGGCCGCGCCGCGTCCAACGCCGCGCGCCAAGCGCGCAGCGCGGGCACGGCCGAGAGCGCCGCGGCTTCCAAGTCGTTGCGCGCGCGTCCCGCGGGCCCGCCGACGAGGGAAAATTGCAAATCGCTTGCGACTTCCTTGATCGCGCCGGGGGCCAGTCCGAGGGCGCGGTAGACCAGGGGGGTCGGACATCCAATGTCCGGGGTCAGGAGCGCCACAGCGAGTTGCGGCGCGGCGAGGTCCGTCAGCTGCTCGCCCCGGCCACGGCCGCGCGCGCAGCCGCTCTTCGTGCGCGCGAAGAAGGCGCAGTCCGCGCCGAGCGCGGCGAGCCCGGCCCACTCCGACTCGTCGGGCGCGGGCGCGGCGTGCAGGTGCCGCAAGGCGAGCCAAGCCGCGGCCGCGTCGCTCGAACCGCCGCCGAGACCCGACTGCGCGGGGATGTGCTTCGCGACGCGCACGCGCGCGCCATCCCCGGCGTCGCACGCGCCGCGCCGCGCGAGTTGGTCGAGGGCCAGCCG
>JBEBCR010000230.1:0-4344 GCA_041157565.1 Planctomycetota bacterium
TCGTGGGACCGCGGCTTCGACGCCGCCGGCAAGCAGGTCTGGGGTTCGACCAAGGGCCCGTACCTGTTCGAGCGCCTGCCCTGATCCGGGCGCCGGCCGGGCCGGCCCGCGGTGGACGAGCGGCCGCGGACGCGCCCGGCAAAAAGTGGTATTTCAAATACCACTTTTGACGCCGCGCCCGCCCGGGCGCGCGTCGCTCACAGGCGTCGCACCCAGACGTTGCGGAAGCGCATCGGGTTGCCGTGGTCCTGCAGGCCGATCGGCAGCTCGGCCGGATGCGGCGAGTACTGGGCCACGGCGCGGTGCGCGGTGGCGCCGATGAACTCGGCCTCCCACTGCACGACGACGCCGTTGTGGACCACGGTCACCTTGGCGGGGGACACGAGCTTGGCGCCGTCGAAGCGCGGAGCCTTGAACAGGATGTCGTAGCTCTGCCACTCGCCGGGCGCGCGCGCGGCGTTCACCAGGGGCGGCAGCTGGCCGTACAGCGCGCCGCACTGCCCGTCGGCGTACGTGCGGTTCTGGTAGCTGTCGAGGATCTGCACTTCGTAGCGCTGCATCAGGAACAGGCCCGAGTTGCCGCGCCCCTGCCCCTCGCCCTCGACCTTGGCCGGCGTGGCGAACTCGAGGTGCAGCTGGCAGTCGCCGAACCCCTCCTTGGTCTCGATGCCGCCGGTGCCGTTGACCTCCATCCAGCCGGACTCGACCTTCCACGTGCCGTCCTTGTCGCCGTTCCTCCAGCGCGACAGGTCGCCGCCGTCGAACAGCACGATGGCGTCCGCCGGCGGCGGCGTGGTGGTGGGCTCGCCGGGCGTCACCACGCGCGGCACGGGGCGGTGCTTGTCGTGCACGCGCCACTTGCCGTCCGGCAAGAGCGGCGTGTCGACGTAGCCCACGCCCTCGTCCTTGGCGGCGTCCTTCCTCGCCTCCGCGGGGGCCGGATCCTGCGCGCCCGCCTCGTCGGCGAGGCGCGCGAGCTTGTTGATGCGCCCGAGCTGGTTCCAATCCATGACCATCAGGTTCCCCGCGGCGTCGAAGTGCGCGCTGTGCGGCGCGATGAACACGCCGTCTTGCCAGCGCTCGCGCGGCACGCCGTTCTGCGCGCGCAGCGACTCGTCGGGATTGTCGCCCAGGTGTCCGACGAGCTGGTTCTCCTCGTCGAGGATCGTCACGCGGCCCGCGAGGTCGGGCACGGCGAGGTAGCCGCCGCGCTCCTGCATGCTGCAGGGCAGGCGGAACATGCCTTCGACGACCGAGAGCGGCCGCCCTTCGAGGTCGAAGACCTGCAGGCGGTGGTTGCCGCGGTCGGCGACGAGCAGCGTCTCCGGCGCGCGGCGCTTGTCGACGAGCAGGCCGTGCGGGCAGTTCAGCTCGCCCTTGCCGGACCCGGGGCCGCCGAAGGTCGACAGCCAGTTGCCCTTCGAGTCGTAGCGGTGCACCCAGTGCAGTCCGTACCCGTCGGCGACGAAGATCGTGCCGTCGGAGGCGACGGCGATGGAGGTCGGGTGGAACTGCGCGGCGGAGTCGTACTTGCCGGACTCGAGCGGCGCGCCGCGCTTCAGCACCACTTGCCCGTCGAGCGTCAGCTTGCGCCACTCCGACAGCGCGTGGTGCACGAGGTACAGGTACTCCCCGTCCTTCTCCTGGTTGACCACCATGCCGTGCACGCCGCCGGCGAGGTCCGCGCCGAAGGCGCGCACGAAGCGTCCATCGCGGTCGTAGACCATGATGGCCTTCTCGGTGTCCGTGTTGACGTACAGGAAGCCCTGGCTGTCCGACACGATCACGCCGTGCGTGTTGCCGAGCTCGGCGCCGCCGGGCCGCTCGAAGTGGTCCTTGACCCATTGGAACCTGAGCGGGCCGGCCTGCAGCCGGGGCGCCTCGTCCAAGACGCGGGACGGGACGCACAGCGCCATGGGGAGGGCCAGGAGCAGATGGAGGGTCGCCATGGCGCAGAAGTTAGCCGTTTCCCCGGCGCGCCGCACTCGGACGATTCGCCGCGGCGGGTGGTTTCCTTCGCAAGGAGCAAGCCCTACGATCCGACACGTACCCGTAGGATGGCCCGCGGACCGGCCTCGGCCGGCCCGCCAAAGCGGAGGTCCGGAAGATGGTGCACGCCACGCGGCAAGGGGAGACTCCCGAGCACGGCCAGCACACCTTGAAGGTGTGGCGCGGCAAGGTCGTCGCGGTGTTCGGCGACGACGTGTTCGTCGAGCTCGGACCGCGCATGCAGGGCGTCTGCTCCCTGCGCTCCTTCGCCCGTCCGCCGCAGGCCGGCGACGCGCACGACTTCACCTTGCGCGGCCTCGAGGCCGGCTTGTGGTCGGTGGCCTTGAAGGGCGAGGAGAGCCTGCAGGCCTGGGAGGAGATGGTGGTGGGCGCCCTCGTGCAGGCGCGCGTCGTGCGCGAGGCGCCCGGCGGGCTCGAGGTCAAGATCGGCCGCCTGCACGGGTTCCTGCCGCGTTCGCACAGCGGACTGCCGCGCGAGAGGAAGGTCGCCGAGCTCGTGGGGCGCACGCTGCCTTGCGAGGTGATCGAGGTCGACGCGCAGCGCCAGCGCGTGGTGGTCTCGCGGCGCCTGACGAAGCAGAAGGAGAAGCAGGACGAGCGCGTGCGCGAGGCCGAGCGCCTCAAGGTCGGCGCGACGGTCTCCGGTCGCGTGGTGCGCGTCGAGGACTACGGCGCCTTCGTGGCGCTCGGACGCGGGCTCGAGGGCCTGGTCCACGTCTCCAACCTGTCGCACGCGCGCGTCGCCCATCCGGGCGAGGTGGTGGCGCCCGGGCAGGTGCTCGAGGTCAAGGTGCTGTCGATCCGCGACGGCGGGCGGCGCATCGGCCTCGGGATCAAGCAGCTGCAGGAGAGTCCGTGGGTCGCGCTGGAGCGCACGATCCACGCCGGGCAGGTGCTCGAGGGGGTGGTGCTGCGCGCCGCCTCCTTCGGCGTGTTCGTCGAGGTGGCCGGCGGAGCGCACGGCCTCGTGCCGCTCTCGGAGTGCGGCGCCGATCCGCGTCTGTCAAATGGACTTGACAAGCTCGGCCTGGAGCCCGGCGCCAAGGTGCTGGTGCGCGTGGTCGAGTTCGACCTGGCGGGCGAGCGGCTCAAGCTCAGCCTGCAGCATGCCGCCGGCGGGCGCCTGACGGACGAGGACGTCGCCGACCACGCTCCCTGGCTCGCGCCGGGATCGGCGGGGGAGGCGCGCTCCGCGACCGGCGCAGCGGGCGATCCGGCCGCCGAGGACGCGCCGCGCTTCACGCGGCATTCGCAGTCGGTCGAGCGGCTGATCGCCGAGGCCAAGCGCCGACCTCGGGCGGGCTGAGGCGCGGGCTAGAGGCCGAGCAGCATCTTCATCGCCGGCACGGCGTCGGCCGCGTGCGACGCGCTGGCGTCCGCGCCCACGACCTTCCACAGGTCGGGCACGACGACGAAGGGCACGCCGCCCACGAGGATCGGCAGGTCGCGGCCGCGCTCCGAGGCGCGCACGCAGGCGACGAGCTCCATGCAGGAGGGCAGGTTGATGGTCAGCTTGGCGCCGACCGCCAGCGCGTCGACCGAGAAGTCGTCGATGGCGCGCACCACGTCCTCGCCCGGCGTGCTGGCCCCGAGGTAGAGCGCGTCGAAGCCGGCGAACTCGAGCTGCTGCGCGACCATCTTCAGGCCGATGTCGTGCAGGTCGCCGTTGGCGCTGGTCACGAGCACGCGCTTCTTGAGGCGCGCCCCGCGCGGCAGGCGCGCGTCGAGCAGCGCCAGCACCTGTTCGGTCGTGCGCGAGGCGACGTGCTCCTCGGCCACGGACAGCTCGCCGCGCTGCCACATGCGGCCGATCTCCACCTGCGAGGCCGACAGGACGTGGCGATGCACGTCGGAGACGGGAGCGCCCTGGTCCACGAGCGACAGCGCGAGGGCCAGCGCGTCGTCGCGACGGCCCTCCAGCACCGCCAGCAGGTAGTCGCGCGCCACCTTGGCGTGCGGCGAGGCGGCGTTGATGTGGTTCGGCAACTCGGCGGGAGCCGACTCCAGCGCGGACAGGCCGCCCTCGCAGATCGACAGCAGCTGGCGCGAGGCCTGCGTGGGCAGCTCCTCGGCGATCTCGTCGCGCAGCGCCACGAGCGAGCCGCGCAGCGCCTCGAGCGGCATGCCGTGCGCCTGGAACGAGACCTTGAGCCAGCCGACCTGATGGTCGAACAGCGCGGGCCGGCCGCACTCCGCGGCGACGGCCAGGTGGTCGAGCAGGCTCTCGGCGTGGGCGCGCGCGTCGCCGAAGAACTTGGCGTCGAAGCGCGACGCCAGTTCCGGGTGCCGCTCGGCGAGGCGCAGGGCGACGCCCGAGGAGTGGGCCTTGCGCGC
>JBEBCR010000231.1:0-10435 GCA_041157565.1 Planctomycetota bacterium
AGCGCTGCGCTGGCGCGCCGGCATGGAGGCGGCCCTGGCCTTGCCGGGAGCCAAGTTGGCGCTGGAGCGCGGCGGCAAGAAGCACAACCTCGTCGTCGAGTCGCTCGTCGACGGACGCTTGACCTTGTCGCCCGGCAAGTCGGGCGTGTCGTCGATCGCGCTCGAGGAGATCGCGCCCGCGGATTGGCTGCGTCAGTCGTTCAAGAAGGGCGATCCGCTCGAGCCCGCGCCGCTGGTGCGCGCCTGGCTCGGGGCGCTCGCCGGCGATCCCAAGTGGGATCGCGCCATCGAGCGCGACGTCGACGAGGCCGCCTTGGCGCTCAAGGAGGACGCCTTCGTCTGGTATCCGGAGATGCTGAAGAGCGCCGTGGCCGCCGGCAAGCTGGCCGTGGTCGACGAGCTGCCGAGCGCCGCGGACCGCGCGGGCGCCGAGGCGCTGCTCGCCGCCATCGAGGCCGCGCTGGAGCACCGCAAGCTGGCCTTCGTGGCGCAGCGCGAAGGCGAGCTGCTGGCGCGGGCGCGCTTGGCGCTGCAGATCGCCGCGCAGGAGCTGGGGCCGGCGGACGTCACGCGCGCCGAGGTCGCCAACCTGCCCGACGGGCGCATCAAGGTGCGCTGGGGCTTCGAGGACGCGCGCCAGCTCGACGACATCGAGCACGAGGCGGTCGTGGGGCAGGACCAGCTGCGCGAGCGCAAGAAGCTCTCGCGCCTGCGGCTCGAGCCCCAGGCCTCGGTCGAGAACAGCGCGCTGGTGCTGCGGGGGCCGGGCGTGTGGGCCCTGCCCCTGTCGCTGGAGGCGCCGTACTCGATCAAGATCAAGCTCAAGGTCAAGGACGACCTGCAGAAGGAGATCAAGGAGACGCCGTACTTCGGCATCCTGCACTCCGTCGCCGGCGCCAACCGCTGGATCCTCACCGATCCGTTCGGCGGGGTGGTCGAGCTGGACGAGGGCTCCGGGATCTCGCGCGACATGGGCGTCGCTCCCGGGAGGAAGCTCCTGATCGACGAGGCGACCACGATCCAGATCTCCCACGAAGGCGTGAACATGAGCTGCGGCGCCGACGGCAAGTGGAACTCGACCTTGACGGCGATGCGCCGGCGCGCGGGACGCGTGTACCTCGTGGCGGTGGGCGACTACGCGCTGCGCGTGGAGGACATCGAGATCGAGGGCGCGGTCGACCGATCGTGGTACGCGACCATGCGCGCCGAGTGGATCGAGCGCCAGTACGCTCGCCTGGCGGGCAAGGGCAAGTGAACGAGGAGCCGTCCTTCGCGTCGGGGCGGCGCGAGCCGCGCGCGCCCGCGACCTGGGCGTTGGCGGCGCTCCTCGTGCTGGCCCACGCCTGGACCCTGCTCGAGCCCGGCGACGAGACGGCGGTCCTCGAACGCCTGGGCGCCAACTGGGGTCCGTCGATCCTCGCGGGCGAATGGTGGCGGCTGCTGGCGAGCACCATCCTGCACGCCGGCGTGCTGCACCTGTTGTTCAACCTGTGGGCGCTGGTGTCCCTCGGCCGCGCCGTCGAGATCGAGCACGGCGCGCGGGCCTACCTCTTGTTGTACGCCTCGTGCGGCGCGCTGGCCTCGACCGCCAGCGTGGCCTGGCATCCGTACTCGATGTCGGTCGGGGCCTCCGGGGCCATCTTCGGCCTGATGGGCGCGGTGCTGACGATGTTCGTGCGTCGCCGGCGGGGCATGCGGCGCGACGCGTTCCGCGCCGGATTGACGTCGCTCGTCTTCATGGTGCTGGTCAACATCGCCCTGGGACTCGTCGTGCCGGTCGTGGACAACGCGGCGCACGTGGGCGGCCTCGTGGCGGGGATCGGCTTGTCGTGGCTCCTCTCGTCGCGGCGTCCGTGGGTCGGCGTCGTCGCCTGCGCGGCGCTGCCGGTGCTGGCGCATCCCTTGCTCCTCGCGCGCATCGAGTCCGTGCCGGAGCAGAAGGCCGCGTGGGAGCGCGCCGAGGCGCTGCGCGCGGCGCTCGACGACGAGGATCCCGAGCGCGCCCTCGCGCTGCTCGACGAAGGCCTCGCGGCGCGCCCGGAGGATCGACGACAGCGCGAGCTGCGCGCCCTCCTGCTCGAGGCGTTGGGGCGCGTGGACGCCGCGCGCGCGGACTACGACGCGCTGTGGGATGCGAGCGGCGAGGCCACGTGGTTGTCGCGACGCGCGACGCTGGCCTTGGCGGCGCGCCGGCACGATCTCGCCGTCGCCGACTTCGAGCTGCTGGCGCGCCAGGACGGCCGCGCGGCGGAGGCCGAGCACGGCCTGTGGCTGGCGCGCGTGGCGCAAGGCGGCGACGGCCGCGCCTTGGCGGCGCAGGCGGCGGAGAGGCTGGGGGACGCGCGCCGACGCGGCGACGAGCTGGCCTATGCGGCGCTCCTGCGTCGCGCGGCCGGCCTGCTGGACGTCGACGATCTGCTGGACATGGCGCGCGCGGTGGACTCGGATGGCGGCGTGCTGCAGCTGGCCCAGGCCGCGTTGGGCGAGGCCTTGCTGCTCGGGGGCGACGAGGACGGCGCGCGGCTGCACTTGTCGCGCGCCGTCGAGCTGGCCGACGAGCACCGCATCGAGGACGGTTGGACCATGCTGGCGCGCCGACGATTGGCGGAGCTCGACGGCGAGGGACGCTGAGCGCGCGCCTCCCTTCCCGCCCTTCCTGCCCCGCTCGAAACGACTTGCGGCGGGAAAGGTCCTCGCTGGTCGCGCCGACGCGGTCTTGGCACTAGGCTTCGCGCCCCGCCATGTACGAGATCGTCCAGAAGCTGAACCCGGAGCAGCGCGCCGCCGTCGAGGCCATCAAGGGCCCGGTGCTCGTGCTGGCCGGCGCGGGCTCGGGCAAGACGCGCGTCATCACGGTGCGCATGGGCTGGCTGCTGTTCCAGGGCGCGCGCCCCGAGAACCTGCTGGCCATGACCTTCACCAACAAGGCGGCCGGCGAGATGCGCGAGCGCGTGGGCCAGATCGTCGGGCGCGAGCGCGCCGAGGCGATGACGGTGGGCACGTTCCATTCGTTCTGCGCCAAGCTGCTGCGCCTGCATGGCGCGGCCATCGGCGTGGCGCGCAACTTCACCATCTGCGACCAGTCCGACCAGATGGCCGCCTTGAAGGGCGCGCTGCGCGAGCTGCGCGTGCCCGAGGCGTCGATGGCGCCCGGCGACCTCCACGCGCGCATCTCGCTCTTCAAGAACAAGGGCGTGACCCTGGAGGCCCTGCGCGGGCGGGTGGCCGACGAAAAGGACGAACTGGTGGCGTCGGCCTGGGGCAAGTACGAGGAGCACCTGCGGCGTTGCCGCACGGTCGACTTCGACGACCTGCTGACCCTGTCGGTCAAGCTGCTGCGCGAATCCAGCGAGGTGCGCGCGGCGCTGCAGGACCAGTTCCGCTTCGTCATGGTCGACGAGTACCAGGACACCAACGGCCCGCAGTACGAGATCGTCAAGGCCATCGCCTCGGCGCACAGGAACCTGTGCGTGGTGGGCGACGACGACCAGTCGATCTACGGCTGGCGCGGCGCGGACGTGACCAAGATCCTGTCGTTCGAGAAGGACTTCCCGGGCGCGAAGGTCGTGCGCCTCGAGACGAACTACCGCTCGACCGCGCCCATCCTCGAGGCGGCCAACAAGGTCATCCGCAACAACCCGGGGCGCCTCGGCAAGACGCTGCGCTCGGCGCTGGGGGCGGGCGAGCCGCTGGCCCTGCTGCGCATGGAGGACGAGCAGGCCGAGGCCGACCACGTGGCGGTCGAGGTCGCGCAGCTCGTCGCCAAGAAGCAGTGGAAGTTCTCGGACTTCGCCGTGCTGTTCCGCACCGCCACGCAGCCGCGGCCGTTCGAGCAGCAGTTCCGCGCGCGGGGCGTGCCGTACACGCTGGTCGGGGGCATGTCGTTCTTCGACAAGAAGGAGGTGCGCGACGTCGTGTCCTACCTGCGGCTCGCCGCGAACCAGGAGGACGAGATGTCGTTCCTGCGCGTGGTGAACTGCCCGCCGCGCGGCGTGGGCAAGTCGACCATCGAGCGCGCCGTCGAATGGGCCACGCGACGCGGCCTGTCCGCCGTGCAGGCCTTCGACCACGCCAAGGAGATCGAGGGGCTGTCCGAGGCGGCGGCGCACGCCGTTCACTCGCTGAAGGAGAGGCTCGCGCGCCTCGGCGCCGAGCAGCCCGGCGCCAACCTCGTCGGCTGGATCCGCCGCCTGCTCGAGGAGGTCGACTACCGCGCCGAGGTGGACCGCTGCTATCCCGATCCTGCGACGCGCGAGGAGCGCTGGAGCGGCGTGCTCGAGGTGCTCGACTACGCCGAGAACCACGTGCGCCGCGCCAAGAAGCCGGGCTTGGCCTCGTTCCTCGAGGCGCTCGCCCTGCAGGACCAGGACCAGAAGGACAAGGACAAGGAGTCCAAGCGCGACGCGGTCATGATGATGACCCTGCACGCCGCCAAGGGGCTCGAGTTCCCGCGCGTGTACCTGATCGGCGTCGAGGAGGGGATCCTGCCGCACGGCCGATCGGTGGCGGAGGACACGGTCGAGGAGGAGCGCCGCCTGATGTACGTCGGCATCACGCGCGCGCAGCGGCACCTGACGGTGAGCGTCACCAAGACGCGCTCCAAGTTCGGCGCGCGCGTCGAGTCGCACGCCTCGCGCTTCCTCTACGAGATGATCGAGCAGCCGCCGCCCAAGGGCTGGCGCGCCGCGGGATCCAAGGAGGGCGCCGAAGGCTCGCCCGCGGACGGCGGCGCCAAGCCGGGCGCGGCGAAGAAGCCCGCCAAGGGCGCGGGCAAGGGCTCCGGCGGCAAGTCGCGCGGCAAGAAGCCCTCCGGTCCGCCGCGCAGCACGCGCCGCGGCGTCTAGCCGCGCGGGGAGCGCGAGAGCGGCGAGCCGTCCTCGGCGCGCGCGCGCAGCTGGCCGCACGCGCCGTCCACGTCCTGCGCCGCGCTGCGCCGCAGCTTGCACAGGATTCCTTCCTGGTGGAGGCGTCGCGACATGGCGCGCGCGCGGTCCACCTCCGGGCGCTTGTAGTCGACGCCCTCGACCGTGTTCCAAGGGATCAGGTTGACCAGCGCGTACTTGCCGCGGAACAGCTCGACCAGGCGTTCCAGCTCGTCGTCGCCGTCGTTGACGCCTTCGATCAGCGTCCATTGCACGAGGATCGGGTAGGTGGTCGCGCGCGCGTAGGACTCCGCCGCCTCGACCAGCTCGCGCGGATCGACGCGCGCGCCGCGCGGCACGAGCCGCGAGCGCTTCTCCAGGAAGGTCGAGTGGAGCGACAGCGCCACGGCGGGCTTGACCGCGCGCGCCAGCAGCCGGGCGAAGATGTCCGCGTCGCCCACGGTGGAGAAGCACAGGTTCTTGTGCGGGAAGCCGCCGGACAGCGCCAGCGCGTCGATGGCCTCGACCACGTTCTCGAAGTTGTGCGACGGCTCGCCCATGCCCATGAAGACGACTCGGCGCAGTCGCGGGTCGGCGCGGCGCGCCACGACGACCTGGGCGAGGATCTCGTCGGCCGTCAACTGGCGGATCAGCCCGGAGCGGCCCGTCATGCAGAAGGTGCAGCCCACGGCGCAACCCACCTGCGAGGAGACGCAGGCTCCGTCGCGCGGCAGGAGCACGCTTTCGACGGACTTGCCGTCGGCCAGCCGCAGCAGGAGCCGCGTGCCCGACTCGGCGCTCTCCACGCGCTGCTCGACGCGCGCCAGCGCGTCCAGCTCGCCGAGGATGGCGGAGAGCTCCTCCTCGACGCGCCTCGGCCACATGACCTCGCGCTTGCCGGAGGGATCGCGCGGATCGGCGCCCGCCAGCCAGCGGCGCAGGAAGCGCTGCTCGTGCGCGGGGCGCGCGCCGAGTTCGCGCAGGCGTCGGATGGCGTGCAGCACGGCGCGCCATCGTAGCGCGGAACTACGCGCCGCGCGTGGCGAGGCCAGCCAGCCAGTGGCCGACGGCGCCGGCGGCGAGGCAGGCGACCATCGTGGCCGCGGCGTAGCCCAGCGCCTTGGTCGCCGCGCCGTCGCGCAGGAGGCGCAGCACCTCCTCGTTGAAGCTCGAATACGTGGTGAAGCCGCCCAGCACGCCGACGACCAGCAGCACGCGCAGCGGCTCGCCGAGCCGGGCCGGGTCGGCGGCGACGCGCGCCAGCACGCCGATCAGCAGCGAGCCGACGAGGTTGGCCGAGAAGGTCGCCCAAGGCAGGCGATCGAGGCCGCGCGCGGCGCAGGCGACGGACAAGAGCCAGCGCAGGCCGGATCCCAGCGCGCCCCCGAACATCGCCAACGCGAGGCCGTGCATGGCGGGCTCAGCGCAGCAGCACGCTCGTGCCCTCGAGCGCGAGGTGGAACACGCGGTCGCAGTCGGTCTGCTGCAGGCGCACGCAGCCGTGCGACCCGGGCTGCTCCAGCCAGTCCTTGGTCGGCGCCCCGGTGTAGCCGTGCAGGCCGATGCCGGACTTGCCCAGCGGCTTGGCGTCCAGCTCGATCCAGATGCCGCCGAGGATGTTGCGCGGGTCGCCGTGCGCGTAGGTGACCTTGGTCGTGGGGTGGGTCCACGACGGGTTGCGCACGCGCTCGACCACGGTCGTCGCGCCGACGGGCGTCGGCGAGTCGCTGGCGCCCACGCCGACCGCCGTGAACAGCACCGGCGTGCGCGCGCCGTCGGCGACGCGCCACGCCGACAGGCGGTAGATGCCGCGATCGACGACGAGCTGCAGCTCGCCGCGCGCGAAGGCGACGACCTTGAGCTTCTGGCCGACCGACAGGCGGCGTTCGTCGTACTTGGCGTTCCAGCGCGCCAGCAGGCCGTGGCCGAAGCGATGGCGTTCGCCGATCCTGCCGCCCGTGTCGCCTTTCCGCACTTCGTGCACGCGCACGCCGAGCAGCTCGTCGCCGGGGAAGCGCTCGGGCGAGAAGTAGACGCGCTGCAGGAGCGGCTCGAGGCTGTCGCCCAGCAGTTGGCGCTCCTTGCCTTGCATGCGCTCGAGCGCGGCGCCGGCGTCGAGCAGGAACGGCACGACGGCCGCGCGATCCTGCATGGCCTGGGCGAGGCGTGGTCCGAACTCGGCCGCGCGGGGCGCGGGGCTGGCGGCGGGCGTCGTGGCCTGCGGCGCGGCGGCCGACAGGGCGCAGGCGAGGAGGGCGGCGAGCATCGCCGCGAGCCTACGCTTCGCCTTGGTCCTGGAAAAGCCGCGTGCGCTCGACGGCGCCGGCGAAGGACTCGTTGCCGCGCACCAGGAACATGGTCCCGTCGGTCGTGGTCAGGTCCCACTTCTCGTTGCGCTCGAGCTTGCCCGCCACGGCGGACAGGAGCTGCTGGTCGAGCACCAGCACCTCGATCTCCTCGACCTTGTGGATCGTCTGGCCCTCGAGGGAGCGCTCGAGCAGGCGCAGCGGCCGGTGCGGGACGATGGTGACCTTGCCCACCGCCTTCATCGCCTTGTGCAGCCGCTCCGCGGCGGGCATGCCGACCTCGATCCAATGCACGATGCGGCCCGTGGCGTCGCGCACGCTGATGGCGGCCTCGTCGGGTTCGCACAGCCCCCGGCCGAAGGCGATGCCCTCCTCGTGGCACAGGCAATAACCCAGCACGCGCGCCACGAGGAACAGCTCGGACTCCGAGGCGTGCATGGCCGTGCGCAGCTCGAGGGTCTCGTACACGCCGCGATCGGCGTCGGCGAGGTTGATGGCGAAGCGATGGAGCAGTCCGGCGTGGGCCATGGACCAAGGATCGCCTGCCGCCTCCGATCCTCCAAGCGCGCGCGGCCGGAAAGCGGCGAGCCCCGCCGCGGCCGGGGCCGGACGGGGCTCGCGCGGGGCCGCCGCGGACGAGGGCGTCAGATCCGCGGCCGCGTCAGGTTCCGATGGCCGGACTTCGTGACGAGGATGTTGTCCTCGATGCGGATGCCGCCATGGCCGGAGAGCTGGTCGACCAGCTTCCAGTCGAACAACTCGGCCTTGGGGCCCGAGCGGAACGGGCGCAGCAGCATCTCGATGAAGTACAGCCCGGGCTCGATGGTGAACACGTGGCCTTCCTCGATCGTGCGCGTCGTGCGCAGGTAGGGATATTGGCGCGGCGGCGGCACCACGCCGCCTTCAGGGGCCTTCTGGCGCCCGCCCACGTCGTGCACCTGGATGCCGAGGAAGTGGCCAAGCCCGTGCGGGAAGAACGGCGCGGTCAGTCCGGCCTCGACGGCCTCCTCGCCGCCCAGCTTGACGAGGCCGTGGCGCCGCAGGAGGTCTCCCAGCAAGACGTGCGCGCCGTGGTGGAGCTCGAGGTAGGGCAGGCCCGGCTTGACGCGTTCGACGAGCTGCAGCTGCAGCTCGTCCATGTCGGCCACCAGCGCCGCGAAGCGCGGGTCGGCCGTGGGGGTCGTCCAGGTGCGCGTGATGTCGGAGCAGTAGCCGTGCGTGCGCGCGCCCGCGTCGATCAGGAGCACCTTGCCGGACACGCCCGCGCGCTTGCCGCAGTAGTGCAGGATCGCGCCCTTCTCGTCGAGGCACACGATGGTCTCGTACGGCAGTTCGCGATCGACGCAGCCGACGCCCTTGGCGTAGGCGTGGTGGATGTCGAGCTCCGAACCACCGGCCATGAACGCCGCGCGCGCCGCGTGGTGGCCGCGCGCGGCCTTCTCCTCGGCGTCCTCGAGGCAGGCGACCTCCCACTCGCTCTTCTTGGCGCGCTCCCAGTCGAGACGCTTGACGAGCGCCTCGGGGTTCAGCGCGTCGCGCAGGATGCCGTGGGCCTCGGCGGAGTCGGGCTGGTCGCCGATGTAGGCGGCGTGCCGCGACACGCCGAGGCGATCCCACGCCTGGTTGACGTCCGGGGCCTCGATCACCTCGAAGGCCCCGGCCCAGAAGGGCTCGCCCAGCGGAGCCTGCTCGTACCAGTAGTCCTCGGGCGCGACGCGCACGAGGCGCGGCTTCGCTCCGGGACGGACGTAGAGCAGGTGGAACGGCCCCTCGAGCGGGCACCAGTGCGCGAAGTGCGGCGTGGTCCGCAGCGGCGCGTCCTGGTCGTCGACGAAGTAGGTGAACGGCGCGCCGGACTGGATCACCAGCCCGTCGAAGTTCGCCGCCGCCAGCGCGGCCTCGGTGGCGCGCTGGCGTTCGGCGACGTGCCGCTGGTGCAGTTGGGCGTCCTTCATGGCCGCGCGCCTCAGCGCACCCCGTGCATCATCTTCAGCAGGAAGGGACAGCACAAGAACAGCACCGCCGCGGCGGCGCCGGCCATCCACACGAACAGCATGAAGAACTGGTAGAGGTTCGAGATCTCGAACCCCGCGAAGTGCTTGGGATTGGGCACCAGCGACTGTTCGAAGGCCAGGCGCACGGACTCCTTCTTGGCGGGGTCGGAGATGCAGGCGAGCTGCACGTTCGCGAGCGGGATGACCTTGACGCCGCCGATTTCGCGCTTGTCGCGCTTCCAATTGTCGGGGATGAGGTTGCCCTGCTCCTCGGTCAATTCGCCTTCGTCATTCAGCTTCTTGATCAAGGCGGCGTTCTCGGCCTGGGCCTTGTCGACCTGCTCGATGGCCACCACCGCCTCGGGGTAGTACTCCGACAGCGTGCCGGCGAACTTGTTGGCGGCCGAGGTCGACAGGAACCACACGCCCATCAGCAGCGAGGCGAACTTGACCGGCGCGAGCTTGTTGACCATCGACAGGCCGATGGGCGACAGGCACAGCTCGCCCAGCGTGTGGATCAAGTACAGCGCGAACAGCCACATCATCGAGACGCGCTGGCCGGGCTCGAGGCCCTCGACGCCCTGGGCGATGACCCAGTAGCCGACGGCCAGCAGCGCCAGGCCCAGCGCCTGCTTGTAGGGCGAGGACGGCTCGAGGCTGCGCTTGCCGAGCATGGTCCACAGCGTCACGAACAGCGGCGCCAGGAGGACGATGGCCACGGCGTTGATCGACTGGAAGTAGCTGGCGGGGATCGTTCTGCCGAACAGCTCGCGCTGCGTCTGCTCCTCGGCGAAGTAGGTCAGCGACGCGCCCGCCTGCTCGAAGGCGGCCCAGAAGAAGATCACGAAGAAGGCGATGATGTAGATGACCCAGATGCGCGCCTTCTCGACGCCCGACAGCGAGCGGTCGGAGATGATGTAGCCCGGCGCGGCGATCGTCAGCGAGAAGATGAAGCTGCCGATCAGGTCGAACTCGAGGCCCTTCCAGAAGGCCAAGAAGAGGATGCCGAAGGCCGCCAGCCACACGACCAGCGAGGCGGTCGAGGAGCCGGACTGGCCGGCGGTCTCCTGCGTGGCGGCCTTGGCTTGGCGCGCGGTGTTGGGCGCCGCGCCGATTTGTTCGCCCGCGGGCGTCACGAGCAGTCGGTTCTTGAGCCAGATGAACACGACCAGGCTCAGCACCATGCCGATGCCGGCGGCGAGGAAGCCCCAGCGGAAGTCCTGCGGGCGGCCGGTGTCGCCGAAGAAGCCGCAGGCCAGCGGCGCGATGAACG
>JBEBCR010000232.1:0-12188 GCA_041157565.1 Planctomycetota bacterium
CAGCTCGATCCGAGCGCCTACATCTACCTCGATTGCGGGACGGAGCCGAGCGCTTCGCCCGAGGCCATCCAACTCGGCCAACGCGTGCGGGCCACCGGAGCGATCGCCGGCGGCCCGGCGGAGGCCATCGTCGACTCCAGCGAGGTGCGCATCAACCCTGGGCGCGCCACCGTCATCGACCCGATCGGGAGTTTCGAGGACGGAGCGTTTGTCGTATGGATGTCGTCGATTTCGGAGGTTGAGGGATTTGGCGGCTCAGTTGGCGAAGAAGCGGAGCTGTACTTCTTCCCGGAGACCGATTTCGAGGGTGACGTGTCGTCGCTCGAGGAGTTCGAGACCGTGGTCGGCGGCAGCGCACCCATCGAGCTGCGCATCCAAGGCATCGCCGCGATCGGCCTGAACGCCATCGAGGTCTACGAAGTCGACGTGCGGGTCGACTGAGACCTGGACCGCGGCGCGCACCGGCTGGCCGGTGTCCCGTGGCGCGGCGCGCCGGTCCCTGGTGGATCGGCGCGCCGCGCCTGCATGTCCGCAGTGGCGTGGCGCGTCCAATTCTCTTTACAAAGCGCGTCGGCGGATTCCGAGCGGAGCGCCGCTACAGCGGATCGGTAAAGACACCGATCACTGCGGGGCCATGGCCCTGCAATCCACGCACCTCCCGCGCCGCCGCGCCGCCCTGCTTCCCGCCATCGTCCTCGGCCTGCTCTCCAATTCCTGCGGCTCCGGCTCCGGCGCTCCCTCCTCCTCCGGACAGGCCGTCGGCCCGTCGCAACTGCAACTGGCGCTGTCCTCCACGCCCGAGCCTGGCCTCCTCGCCGTCGACGCGCGGATCCTCTCCGTGCGCCTCGTCGACGCGGATGGCGCGCCTGGCGACGAGCTGCTCGAGGCGCCCGTGCACGTCGACCTTCAGCACTGCTCGCGCGCCGCGGCTTGGCTCGTCTCGCGCTCCATCGCCAGCGGCGACTACGCGGGCGTGCGCATCGAACTCGACGGCCTGCAGCCGCGCGGCTTCGACGGCGCGCCGCTGCCCGTGGAGCCCGCGTCCGCGGTCGCGACGCTCGCCTTCGCCGCCCCGGCGCGCTGGCATGCCGGCGCGGGACGCCGTTCCGTCGCCCAGCTGGACCTCGCCGCTTCGCTGGTCGACGACGGCGGGGGAACCTGGTCGTTCTCTCCCCAGGGCTCCGCCAGCGCGGAGGGCGCCATCTACGGCGAACCCGTGCGCGCCCTGCGCGGCGTGGTGCTGTCCTTCGACGCGGAGCGCGCGTCCTGCCGACTCGCGGCGCAGGTGGACGAGGACGGGAACGCGGATCTGGGGCGCATCGAGCTCGCGCTCGCCGACTCGACGCTCATGATCGACGCGGCGAACGCGCTGGTCGCGGATCGAGCGGCCTACGCGCTGCTCCTGCAGCCAGGCTCGTCCGTGCTCGAGGTGCGCGGTTGCCTCGCGGATGGCCGCCTGCGCGCCGAGCGGGTCGAACTCGTCTCCACGAACGGCTCGCCGCACCTGACGCTGGCGAAGCTCGAGGGACTCGTGTCCGGCTGGGACGAGGAAGCCGGGACCTTCGACCTGCGCGTCGCCTCCGTGACGCGCGGTCGCGACCTGGTCGCTCCCGCCGGGCTCGCGCCGGATCTGGTCTCCTTCGCCACCGACGCCGCGACGACCTTCGCGCTCGTCGACGGATCGCCGGCGACCTTCGCCGAGTTCGCGGCGCAGTGCGACGACGGGGCGCGCGTGACCGTTCGCTGCGCGACGTGGACCCCGGGCGGCGCGCGCCTCGTGGCCAAGCTGGAGCTCGACGAGCCGCACGACGTGTACGCGGCTTCCATCCTCGACGCCGAAGGCGCGCCCGCGACGATCTTCGTGCAGCTCGATCCGTCCGAAGAGGCCATCGCCGACGGATCCGCCGACGCCGAGGTCGAACTGTCGCTGCTCGAGGACCAACTCGTGCTCGACCTGGGCCAGGGCGCGCTGGCGACCCTGCCGGCGTCGGAGCTGCAGGCCGGACAGCGCCTGAACGTCACCGCCACCTTGCCCGCCAAGGGCACGTCGCTCCTGGCCACGGCGGAGCGCGTGGTCGTCGTGGCCGGCCGTCGCGAGGGCGTGCTCGTCGCCGCGGCCGGGCCGGGAGCCGACGCCGTGCTGCACAGCCTGCCCATGCCGGGCGACCTGCCCTTCGGCGCCGCCGTGGACGCTTCCGTCGGCGCGAAGCCGCTGCGCTTCGCCGTCGACTGCGTCGTGCGCGGCGACCTCGACACGCGCGCGGCGCTGCTGGCGACCGTCGGCCACTGGCCGAACCTGCGCGCGCGCGTGCGCGGCGTGGCGTCGGCGGACGGCGCCATCGTCGTGCACGCGATCGAAGTCGACCTGTGAGCTTCGTCGGGCCCGAAGGCCGCGGCTAGGCCAGCTTGGCGAGGACGGCCGCTTCCTGTTCGGCGGACAGTCCGGCGCGCGGCTTCGCCACGCGCTCCGGCGGCAGCGTGCGCCACCAGGCCAAGGTGTCGGCCACCGTCGCGTCGAAGGGGCGGAACGAGAGTCCGGCGGCCATGGCGCGCGCGTTCGACCAGGTGTGGAACCCGCGCGAGCCGTCCGCGTAGGGGACCCACAAGGGGAAGTCGAGGGGCGCCTCGAGGTCGGCCATCGACTCCAGCGGCAACCAGCGCGGCGTCGCGGCGTCGGGTCGGCCCGCGGCGCGGCAAGACTCGACCAGTTCGCCGAAGGTCAGGCGCCGGTCCGGACCGCAGGCGTTGAAGGTGCCCGAGGTCCCGTCCTCGGCCAGCTTGAGCATGAACGCGGCGAGGTCGCGCACGTCGATGACCTGCAGCGGATCGCTCGGCGCGCCGGGGACCAGCGCCACGCCGCCCCGCGCGAAGCGCGCCGGCCAGTACGTGAAGCGATCCGTGGGATCGCCGGGGCCGACGATGAAGCCGGGGCGCACGATGGTCGCCTGCGCGCCGAACGCGCGCTTGGCGGCCTCCTCGCAGGCCGCCTTGAGCGGTCCGTAGTGCTCGAACCGCGCGCCGAACTCCTCGAGGGCGGGATCGGCCAGCACGCCGCAGGCGGTCGTCTCGTCGGCGCCTTCGACGTCGTTCGAGGCGTAGCACGAGATCGACGAGACGAACACGTAGCGCGTGGTGCCGTTCGCGCGCAGCAGTTCCGCGCTGGCGGCGACGTGGCGCGGGAAGTAGCCGGAGTCGTCGAAGACCACGTCGAAGGCGCGCCCTTCGAGCGCCTTGATGCCGTCGCCCTTCGAGGGGTCGCGGTCCCCGCGCAGCTTCTCGAGCTCGGGGAACAGGCCCGGGTTGGTCTTGCCGCGGTTGAATAGCACGATCTCGTGCCCGCGCGGCCGCGCGACCTCGACCAGGGCCGGACCGAGGAAGCCCGTGCCGCCGAGGATCAGGATGCGCAGCTTGGCGGGCCCGGCGGAGGTCTTGTCAAGGGAACTTGACGCATCGGCGGAGGCGCCGCGCGTCGCGCAGGCGGGCAGGGCGGCGGCCAGCGCGCCGGCGGCGGCGGTGGCGAGGACTTGGCGGCGGTCGGGGGTGGTCATGCCAGCCATCATGCCTTCCGCCCGCCACGGGCGCCGCACCCGCGCCTAGCTCGCACGCAAGACTTGCAGGATGGCCGCGGCCCACGCTTCGCCATGGGCCACCAGTCCAGCGCGCGAGAAGTGGATGCCGTCGATCGAGTGCCGCAGCGGTCCGAGCAAGAGGTCTGTGTCCGGTCCGGGGTGCAGCCCCGGGCGCGAGGCGAGCTCGAGCTGCGCGGCGCGCACGCCCGCCAGCAGCGCCGGGTCGCGCCCGGGCACGTAGGTGGCGCGCGCGATCCACCACGGCGCCTCGTCGCCGCAAGCCTGCGCCACCTCGGTCCGCAGTCCTTCGAACTGCCGGACGTACTCGTCGCGCGGCATGCCCACGTCGGCGTCCGCCTCGCCCTGGTGCCACAAGACGCCGCGCGACCCATCGAGCTCGCGCAGGCGGTAGACCAGGGCGTCCTGCAGGCGCAGCCGCAGTCCGTCGCGCTCGTGGGCTCCGTCCCGCCGCCACGCGCGGATCGAGGTGCCGCCATGGCCGCAGGAGGCGAAGCCCACGCCGCACGAGAGCTCCTTCGCCAGGATCGCGCCCGCCACGGGCCATGGGCTGCCGCCGCGCGAGTCGTCCTGGACGCCGGGCAGCGGATCGTCGGCGGCGCGCCAACGTCGCCCGTCGAAGGCGCGCACGCGCTCGTCGGTCGACGAGAGTCGCGCCTCGCCCCAGTTGGCCGAGTTGCTCTGTCCGGCGACCACGAACACCTCGCCCGCCAGCACGCGCGCGACGACGAACTCGGCGTCCCCGCGCAGGATGCGCGCGTCGCGCCAGTCGCCGCCGCGCACGAGGGCCTCGACCACGTCGTCCGGGCCCGGCCCCGGCGTCGCTGGCGCCCCGTCGACCACGAGGCGCAGCCCCGCGGGGAGGCGCAGGCGCAGCCGAGCGTGGCCATCGGCGTCGCGCTGCAGCACGGCGCCGTCGAGGCGCCCGCGCAGGGCCGACGCGTCGAGCGGGCTGACTTGGAGGGGCATGGGGCATACCATGCCGCCCCGGCGCCGCTTCGGCAACGCGCCGAACGACCATGGAGCACCAAGCCCGGCAGTCTTCCACGCGGATCCCGCGCGACGCGCAGGACGACCATTCGCCTGCCGCCGTGGCGGCGCGTCAAGCGTACTGGACAGCGTGGCGCGGGGCGCCGCCGCGCCACGTGGCGGGGGTCCCCGTCGAGCCGGGCGCCGCCCGCGGCAAGATCGAGAACCTGGTCGGGTTCGCGCAGGTGCCGCTGGGCCTCGCCGGGCCGCTGCGCGTGCGCGGCGCCGAGGGCGAGTACGAGGTCTGCGTGCCGCTGGCGACGACGGAGGGGGCCTTGGTGGCGTCGACCTCGCGGGGCATGCGCCTGCTGGCCGCCGGCGGCGGGGCGCGCGCGCGCGTGCTGTCCTCGCGCCTGACGCAGAACCCGATGCTCGTCTACGCCGACGCGGAATCGGCATGGCGCGCCGCCCAGCTCGTGCCCGCGCGCCTGGCGGCGTGGCGCGAGCTGGTCTCGGGCACGACGCGGCATGGCGCGCTGCTCGACGCGCGCGCCGAGTTGGCGGGGCGCAGGCTGGTGCTCGTGCTGGGCTTCTCCACCGGCGACGCCCTGGGCGTCAACATGGCCTCGCGCGCGGCCGACCTCGTCAGCGCCGACCTCGCCGCCGCGACGAAGCCGCTGGAGCGGCACGTGCACGGGGAGGACGTCGAGAAGCGCGCCAACGCGCGCGCGCGCCTCGAGGGACGCGGCCGCAGCGCCGTGGCGGAGGTCGTGGTGCCGCGCGACGCCTTGCGCGAGATCGCGCGCGCCACTCCCGAGGCGCTGGTCTCGTTGCTGCGCAGCTACACCGTCGGCTTCGAGCGCCTCGGCACGCAGAACCACCTGGTGCAGTCGGCCAACACGCTGGCCGCGCTGTACCTCGCCACCGGGCAGGACGTCGCCTACGTGGGGGAGAGCGCCGTGGGCGGGCTCGACTTCGCGACGACCAGCGAGGGCGACTTGCACGCCAGCGCGCACCTGCCCTGCCTGCACCTTGGCACGGTGGGGGGCGGCACCGGGCAGGGCACGGCGCGCGAGTGCCTCGAGCTCATGGGATGCCTCGGCGACGGCAAGGCGACGCGCCTGGCGGAGATCGCGGCGGCCACGGTGCTGGCCGGCGACCTGTCCTTGATGGCCGCGTTCGTGGCCGGCGAGTTCGTCGCCGCGCACGAACGGTTGGGTCGCAACAGGCCCTCCTGAAGGCCGCGCAGGGCCCCGCCAGGGCCGCCTGCTTGACCCATGGCGAAGGGTCGCTACCCTATTTGCCCTCAACTCCGATCATGCATCGGCCCGCGGTCCTCCCGCGGGAAGCCCACTCCACCAGCAGGCGCCACCCAGGCGGCGCCCGCGACGACACAGACCCGAACCACCATGGCAGGCGTCATTCGCAAGGAATCCCCGCGCCCCTTCAGCGGCAAGCGCGGCGCGATCGAGCACCACCGCAACATCGGCATCATGGCCCACATCGATGCCGGCAAGACCACGGTGACCGAGCGCATCCTGCTGCTCGCCGGCAAGATCCACGAAGCCGGCGAAGTGCACGACGGCGAGGCGACCATGGACTTCCTCGAGGAGGAGCGCAAGCGCGGCATCACGATCCAGTCGGCCGCGACCTTCTGCGAGTGGAACTCGGTGTCGATCAACATCATCGACACCCCCGGCCACGTCGACTTCACGGTCGAGGTCGAGCGCTCGCTGCGCGTGCTCGACGGCGCGGTCGCGGTGTTCGACGCCGTGTCGGGCGTCGAGGCCCAGTCGGAGACGGTGTGGCGCCAGGCCAACCGCTACGGCGTGCCGCGCATCTGCTTCATCAACAAGATGGACCGCGTCGGCGCCGACTACTACGGCGCGATCGAGTCGATCAAGACGCGCCTCGAGGCGCGCCCCTGCCCGATCCACATGCCGGTCGGCGCGGAGAAGGACTTCCGCGGGGTCGTCGACCTCGTGCGCATGAAGATGTACGAGTTCGACGAGGCCCTGGAGGACCGGGCCTACACCGAGTCGGACATCCCCGCCGAGCTGATGGACGCGGCCGTCAAGAACCGCAACATCATGCTGGAGCTGGCCGCCGAGCAGGACGAGGAGCTGATGAACCTCTACCTCGAGGGCAAGGACTGCCCCGAGGACCTCGTCTACAAGGCCGTCCGCCGCGGCGCGATCAAGATGGAGCTCACCCCGGTCGTGTGCGGCTCCGCGCTCAAGCACAAGGGCGTGCGCTTCATGCTCGACGCGGTCGTCGACTTCCTGCCGAGCCCGATCGAGCTGGCCGACGTCGAGGGCCTCGTGCCCCGCACCGACAACAAGGTGGTGCGCAAGCGCGTGGATTCCGAGCCGGTCTGCCTGATGGCCTTCAAGACCATCGCCGAGTCGACGGGCGACCTGACCTTCGTGCGCGTCTACTCGGGCGTGCTGTCGAAGGGCACGGGCCTGCTCAACACCCGCACCGGCAAGATGGAGCGCATCGGCCGCATCGTGAAGATGCACGCCAACAAGCGCGACGCCGTCGACGAGATCCGCGCCGGCGACATCGGCGCCATCATCGGCCTGAAGAACACCTTCACCGGCGACACGCTCTGCGACGAGAACAGCCCGATCCAGCTCAACAAGATCGTCTTCCCCGAGGCGGTCATCTCGATGTCCGTCGAGCCGAAGAAGTCGGCCGACCGCGACAAGCTGGGCGAGATCCTCGGCAAGCTGCAGCGCGAGGACCCGACCTTCCGCGCCCAGACGAACGAGGCGACCGGCGACCTGGTCATCTCGGGCATGGGCGAGCTGCACCTCGAGATCATGGTCAACCGGGTGCAGAACGACTACAAGTGCGAGGTCACCACGGGCAAGCCCAAGGTCGCCTACAAGCAGCGCCTGAAGAAGCCGGTCGACACCGAGGCGCGCTTCATCCGCCAGTCGGGCGGCCGCGGCCAGTACGCCGTCATCTACGTCAAGTTCGACCCGGTGGCGACGGAGAACGGCGACTTCGAGTTCGTCGACAGCATCAAGGGCGGCTCGGTGCCCCGCGAGTTCATCCCGAAGGTCGAGGACGGCCTGCGCAACGCGTTCAACAGCGGCGGCCAGACCGGCTTCCCGTTCGTGAACATCCGCGCCTCGCTGTACGACGGCAAGTACCACGAAGTCGACTCGAGCGAACTGGCGTTCATGCTCGCCGGCCAGCTGGCCTTCAAGCAGGCCGCCGAGAACAACATCGTGCTGCTCGAGCCGATCATGAAGGTCGAAGTGCGCGTGCCCGAGGAGTTCCTCGGCGGCGTGGTCGGCGACCTGAACAGCCGCCGCGGCGAAGTCAGCGAGGTCGACTCGCTGGGCAACCTGCGCGTCGTGCGCGCGCTGGTGCCGATCGCCGAGATGTTCGCCTACTCCTCCGCGCTGCGCGGCGCCACCCAGGGCCGCGGCAGCTACGCCATGGAGCTCTTCGAGTACCGCGACGTGCCGACCAACATCGGCAACGAAGTGCTGAAGAGCGTGGGCGTCACGGTCGGCTGACCGTCGCCCGAGCCCGTCGCACGCAAGGGGACCCGCCGCGGAGACGCTCCGCGGCGGGTCCCCGCGTTGTGCGCCTCGGCGCCCGCGCGTATCCTCTCCGCACCATGACCCACACCGCGCGCCGACGCTTCGCCCGCGAGATGGACAGCATCGTGGACGGCATCGCCATCGGCGCGTCCGGACCGGTGTTCCTGCACTGCTACGACCAGCCCGCCGGGGGCAAGTGGGTCGACGACGTCATCCCGGGCAAGCTGGTCGCGCTCGACCGCGCCAGCGGCGAGCAGCAGTGGGTGTCGCCCTGCGAGGTCGGCTACGGGCGCGGCTTCGGCGCCGGCTTCGGCCCCGAGCAGGACATCGTCGTGCTCGGCCCGAGCGCGCACGGCCACCGCATCGTGCGCATGCGCCTCGCCGACGGCGAGCTGATCGGCGTCGGCAAGATCGACCTGTTCGACTCGGCGGTCGTCGCCGGCGACCTGTGCGTCACGACGACGCCGCGCGCCGTGGTGGCGATCGCCACGGGCGCGATGGAGGAGGCCTGGCAGTACCGCCGCCCCGGCGAGCGCTACCACGACCTCGCGCGCCACAAGAACTCGATCTTCGTCGTCTACACCAACGCCAACACGAGCCGTCAAGGCGTCCTGCGGCTCGACGCGCAGACGGGCGACTTCATGGAGGAGGTCGTGTCGGCGCGCCTGCCCGCGATCCATTCGATCAGCGCGTGGCAGGGCGGCGTCTCGATCCTGACGCGCGACCTGGCGCAGGTCCTGCCGCGCGACGCGATGCCGCGCTTCATGACCGACCTCGCCACGCACAAGGACGGCGGCAGCGTCGACACGCTGACCTTGTGTTCGTTCCCCGCGGACGCCACGCAGGGCGAGGGGCCGCGCTGGTGGCGCATCCTTTCGACGCGCCGCGGGGACGGCGCGCCCGACATCGCCATGAAGTGCGACGAAGGCAAGCTCTACCTCGTGCACGAGGCCTTGATCGACATCCGCGACGCCGTCACCGGCCGCGCGCTGGGGGAGTGGACCGTGCCGGGGCTCGACGAGTCCGTGGCGTGGGACGTCTGCCAGGGCGCCGCGCTGGTGGCCGAAGAGGAGCGGGCTTCCTTGTACGAGCTGCCCGCCTAGGCATTCCCGCGTCCGGGGCGCGGCGCCCGATTCGCGCTCCCGAGCGCTCCGGCGGGCCGCGGGCGCGGTCGGAGCGCGCGACCGGGTTCGGGTTCCCCCTCCGCGTCTAGTCGGCGCGACGGGGTCGCGGGTATGATTCTCGACCTTCGATTGCCCCGCGCAGGTCGCCGAACAGACGACGCCGCCTGCGTTCAGGACCCAAAGAGCCCCCCAAAGGCGGACACTGTGACTGCCACTCCGATCGTGGAGACGCTGGCGCACGAGTTCTCGATCAAGCCCGAGAGCGTGCAGAACCTGTTGACGATGCTGGACGCGGGCCTGACTGCCCCGTTCGTCGGCCGCTTCCGCCGCGCGGAGGTCGAGGCCCTGCCCGAGAGCCACATCCGGCGCCTCGCGCGCCGCCGCCAGGAGCTCGAGGAGCTCGATCGCCGGCGCGGCACGATCCTGCGCATGCTCGAGCGCGACACCACGATCGCTCCGGCGCAGCTCGAGGCGATCCGCCTGTGCATGGACCGGTTCGAGCTCGAGGACCTGTTCATCCCGCATCGTCGCCCCGAGCCCGAGGTCCAGCTGGCCCTCGACCGCGGCCTCGGCCCCTTGGCCGACCTGCTGGTCGCGCCGCTGAAGAAGGGCGAAGCCGCCGCGTTGGAAGCCGAGGAGTCGGCCGAAGTCGAATCCGCTCCCGCCGAGGAGGCGCCCGCGCGCGACGTGGTCGCCGAGCCGGCTCCCCTCGAGCAGGCGGTGGTGGAGCAGGCCGCGGCCGAGCAAGCCGCCGTCGAGATGGCCGCCGCCGAGCAGGCGGGAGGCGAGCAGGCCGGAGCCGAAGTCGCCGACGCGGGCGACGACGACGCCGAACTGGTCTTCGACGAGCCGGCTCCGGTGGCCGCGCCCGCCAAGGAGATCGACTGGTCGGCGCAGATGAACGCGCACCTCGCGCGGCTGTGCCAGCCCTTCGTGCAGCCCGACCGCCAGGTGCATTCCGAGGCCGAGGCGCTGGCGGGAGCGCTGCGCATCCTCTCCGACCGCCTGGGGCGCAACGCGCGCCTGCGCGGCGTGGTGCGCAACCTGCTGCGCAAGAACGGCGTGCTCTCGGTGCGCGCCACCGTCGACGAATCCAAGGTCGGCAAGCACAAGCCGCTGCTCAAGATCCGCCAGCCGCTGCGCCAGCTGCAGGGGCATCGCCTGCTGGCGATCCGCCAGGGCCAGAAGGAGCGCGTCGTCGCCACGGCGATCACGCTGGATCCGGCCGTGGCGCTGCCCAAGGTGCGCGCGGCGCTGGGCAAGCACACGCACCCGGCCCACGAGGCGCTGCTCTCCGAGGTGGCGCGCCAGGCGCTCGAGCGCCGCATCCTGCCGATGGTCGAGCCGGACGTGCGCCTCGAGCTGAAGGAGCGCGCCGACCAGGAGGCGCTGCGCTTCCTGTCGCAGCACCTGCGTCAAATCCTCTTGACGCCCGTCCTGCCGCGCAACCCGGTGGCCGGCGTCGACGTCAGCGCCAAGGGCGACTGGACGATCGTGTGCGTCGACCCCGACGGCGCCGTGCTGGGCGCCGAGGCGAAGGTCGCCGTGGGCGACAAGACGCCCGAGGCGCTCGGCGCCGAGCTGGCCGCGATCCTGCAGCCCGCGGGCGTGCGCCACCTGGCGCTCGCCAACAGCAAGGCCGCCCGCGCCGCCGCGCCCAAGCTGCGCGGCGCGCTGAAGGCCGTGGGTGAACGCGCCTGGGTGCTGCTCGCCAACGAGGCGGGCTTGTCGAGCTACGCCAACAGCGAGCTCGCGCGCTCCGAGCTGGCGCAACTGGCCGTCCCCGCGCGCATGGCCGCCAGCCTGGCGCGGCGCCTGCAGGATCCGATGGCCGAGATCCTGAAGGTCGATCCGCGCCACCTCGGCCTGGGCTTCGAGCAGGGACTGGTCAGCAAGGCCAACCTGCGGCGCGCCCTGGTGGAGACGGTCGAGTCGTCCGTGGCCCACGTCGGCTGCGACGCGAACCACTCGCCGCCGTCCGTGCTCGCGCACCTGCCGGGCATCGGCAAGGAGGCGGCGGCGAAGATCGTCGCGCGCCGCGCCGAGCGTCCCTTCGCCACGCGCGAGGAGCTGCGCGCCGAGGGCGTGCTGACCGAGGCCCAGTGGGCGGGCGCCATCGCCTTCCTGCGCGTGTGCGACGGCCCCGAGCCGCTCGATTGCACGGCCCTGCATCCCGAGCAGTACGACCTCGTGCGCCGCGTGTTCGACTCGGTCGGGCTGTCGGTCGAGCAGGGCCTCGGCCGTCCGGGCGCCATCCGCGGCCTGCGCCGCGACGCGTTCGGCGTCGAGGAGTACACCTGGCGCGACATGACGCGCGAGATGGCCTTCCCCGGCCGCGATCCGCGTCCGCGCCTGTGGGGGCCGAACCTGCTCGATCCGGCCACCGAGGCGGTGCGCCTGACGAAGGACCGCGTGGTCGAGGGCATCGTCTCCAGCGTGGCCGGCTTCGGCGTGTTCGTCGACGTCGGCCTGCCGACCGACGCCATCGTGCACATCAGCGAGATCAGCGACCGCTACGTGCGCGACGCGCGCGAGCTGCTCTCCGTCGGCCAGATCGTGCGCGCGCGCATCGTCGAGGTCGGGGGCGCGCGCCTGTCGCTGTCGATGAAGAACGTCCCGCCGCCCGAGCACGAGCTGGCGCGGCGCGAGGCGGCCAAGGCCGCGCGCGAAGGCGGTCGTCCCCAGCGCGGCGACGGTCCGCGCGGCGATGGCGCCCGCGGGGGACGCGGCGGTCCGCGCCAAGGCGAGCGTGGCGGCCCGGGTCGCGGCGGTCGTCCGGATCGCCCGCAGCGCGAGCCCGAGAAGCCGCAGAACACGCGCGCCGTGCAGTCCAAGCCGCAGAGCCGCTTCGGCGGACCCAAGCGCGGCGGCCCCGGCGGTCGCGGCGACAAGCGCGACGATCGCGGGCCGCGCGACGAGTACGTGCGCCTCGAGGACGTCGCTCCGAA
>JBEBCR010000233.1:0-5351 GCA_041157565.1 Planctomycetota bacterium
TCGAATCGCGACGACTGCAGTTCGTGCCGCGCCAACGCCCACAAGTCCCGGGTCGAGGACAGGTACACGTCGCCTTGCTGCAACGCGGTCGCGGTCCACAGTTGCGCCTGGCGCAGCGCGACGCCGAGCCTGTCGGCGAGTTCGGCCACGCTCGAGGCTCCATCGCAAGCCTGGACGAAGCGCGCGTGCTCGCGCGTGGTCTCGCAGGCCAGGCCGCTCTGGAAGGGGACTTCGCCGCCCAGCGGCAGCCACTCCGTCGGCACGCGCGCCCGATCGTCCGCGAGGCGCGCGTACTCGAGCAGCAACGCCTCCAGCGCCAAGGGCGCCTCGACGACGTCGTCCGCCTCGTCGTGCTCGAGGGGCCCCGGTTCGAAGCGGAAGTGGAGCGAGGACGAGTCCAGCAGTCCGTAGAGGGCCTCGAGGCGCGCTGCGCGCGCGATCCGCGGCGCCAAGCGCGCCACCACAGAGCCATCCGCATCGCTCGCCACGGCTGCTCGCGCGCGGGACATCCACGCGGCGGCATCCTCGCCGCTCGTCGGCAGCAGTCTCACGGAGCCGCGCTGCAGCCCGAGGCGCGCGCGCAGGCCCTCGCCATCGAGGTGCAGCACGCCGTCCTTGCCGCGCGACAAGCTCTGCAGCAGATCGGCCAAGCCGATGCCGCTCACGTCTCCTTGGAAGCTCATGTGCCCGCCGGGCCCCCCGCCCGTGGGCTATGTCGGCAGGCTCACTCGTCCAAGTTCAGGGCGATCGCGCGCAGCGCCTCGAGGTCGGGAGGCGAGTCGAGGTCGTCGTGGATGCGCGGCGAGTCCACTTCGACCGACCAGAGCGGCGCGGCGCGATTCCGCAGGCGCCACAGGGGCTCGTCGGGGGTGCACGAGGAAAGTTCTTCCGCCAGTCCGGCGCCGAGCAGCACCGGGTGCCCATGGCGTCCGTCGGCCGTGCGCGGCGCGAGCCAGCCGCGCGGAGGCGCGCCGCCCGTCTCCCACGCGCGCGCCAACGCCGCGAACACAGCCGCCGGCACGAGCGGCACGTCGACCGGCGCCAGCAGCAGGTCGCGCCCCGGCGCGGCGCGCGCGGCGAGCTGCACCGAACCCGTGCGGCCCTTGTCGGGGTCGGGATTGAGGACGACGCGCGCGCGCGCGGGCAGGATCGCCTCCAAGCGCGCGCCCGCCGCATCGGAGGAGACGACGAAGAGCGCCTCGGCGTCGCAGTGCGCGCGCGCCGCGCGCCACAAGCGCTCGAGCGGCGTGGCGCCGGCGAGCTCGACCAGCGCCTTGGTCTCGCCCAACCGGCGCGACATGCCCGCCGCCAGCAGCACCAAGGTCGGCTTCACGCGCCGATCCAGCGGTCGTAGGCCGCCAAGGCGCGCGCCTCGTCCTCGGTGCCCTCGACCAGCGCGCGCGCGTCGGCGAACACGGTCAGTCGCAAGCCCTCGACCTCGAAGCGCAGCAGGTTCGGCGTGCTGGCCTCGATGCGCGCCTCGCCCGCGAGGCGCGCGGCCAGGGCGGGCAGGTCGCCGCGCCCCGCGCCGCCGCGCACTTGCACGGTGTTGCGGCCGCACAAGCGCGTGGCGCGCGGACCGGCCGCGTCGAGCAGGTGCGGGAACTCGCGCCGCGCGCAGGCGCGGCAGTCGGGATCGCGCGGCAACTGCAGCTCGCGCACGCGCAGGCTCCACGCGTCGACCTCCACGAGCTTCGAGGGCACGCCCTCGGGATCGACGATCAGCCGCAGCGCGCAGGCCGCCTGCAGCGCGGCGACCAGCGCCACCGCGGGCTGGATCACGCCGGCCGTCTCGCAGGTCGGCAACGTCCCCGCGGGCGGAGGCGCGGGGAACGCGCAGGCGAGGCAGGCGCCCCTTCCCGGGCGCACGGGCAGCACGAGGCCGCTCGCGCCGACCACGCCGCCGTACACCCACGGCACGCCGCGCGACACGCACCAGTCGTTGAGCAGGTAGCGCGTCTCGAGGTTGTCGGTGCCATCGAGCACGAGATCGACGCCCGCGCCGAGTTCGTCGAGCAGGCGCGCGTCGAGGTGCGCCACGCGCGGCGCGAGCAGAGTGCGCGCCCCGATCGGCGCCAGCGCCTCGACCGAGGCGAGGGCCTTGGGAGTCTTGGCGAGCGCGTGCGCCGCGGTGAAGAGCACCTGGCGCGGCAGGTTGGTCTCCTCGACCGTGTCGCGGTCGACGAGGCGCAGCTCGCCGATGCCGGCGCGCACGAGGCTCTGCGCGAGGTGGCCGCCGAGCGCGCCGCAACCGACGAGCAGGATCCGCGCCGCCTCGATGCGGCGCTGGCCGCCCGTCGAGATGGGGGCGAAGCGCACTTGGCGCGCGTGGCGGTCGGACGCGCTCACCAGAGCCACCACGCCAATAGCGCGAGCGCGAGCACGACGAGCGTCGTCGCCGCGATGGGCTTCAAGACCGCCGCCGCGTCGCCGCGCGACGGCTCGTTGATCTCCACCCAGTTGAAGTAGCGCCGCGCCATGCCCGCGAGGCTCGCCTGGCAGTGGGGGCAGCGCTCCAACCCGGGCTGGTCGGGCACCACGCCGTCGCACTCCATGCAGTAGAAGTTGCGCGGGCCGCCACCTTCCTTCACGCCCGGCGCCTTGGAGCGCTGGCGGTAGTAGTCCATGGCCTCGGCGTTGGCGCCGCTGCGCGCGCGCGACCAGTGGGCGTCGCTGATGTTGCCGAAGCTCTTCTCCTCCGGCTCCCGTCCTTCGCGCGCCTGCTCCAACTTGGTGCCTTTCGGGGCCCAACATAAACTGCCAGAGGGCCGTTTGCCTCGGCGGCTCGGCCGCGCTTGACAGCGAGGGGGCCGAACTCCATGCTCTTTGGCCCTGCATGGCGCCCGCGGGTCCTCCGCGGCGGCAGGCGGGGGGATGCGGAGCACCACGCCGCGTCCCGCGGATCGGGTTCCAAGGCGGCGTTCCCGCCCTGCGCGCCCGGAGCCGCGACACTCGAGTGCTGGCGCGGCCAGCCTCGGACAACTTGGACGGTGGCTATAGCTCAGCTGGTTAGAGCGGAGGTTTGTGGTACCTCAGGTCGCGGGTTCGAGTCCCGTTAGCCACCCCATTCCCCTCGATCCGCCAAGTTCCGCAGCGGGCGCGATGTCAGTCGCCGAGGCGCATGCAGTCGCCGGCGCGCGCGAGATCGCGCTCGAGCAGCTCCTCGAGGCCCGCCACGCTGGCTTGGTCCAGTCCCAGCGCGGCCAACTCGGCCTCTTCAAGTTCGCGCACGGCATCGGGCGCGTCGCGACGGTCGAGCATGTTGCCGGCGATCTGCTGGCCGAGGTGCACGCACCAGGCGAGCAGCGGATCGTGGCGCGCGGCTTGCGGCCGATGGTGGTGGCGCACCGCGTCGACGAGCGGCGGAGGGAAGCTGTAGCGCGCCAGGACCAAGGCGCCCAGCGAGGCGTGGTCCACGCCCAGCACGGCGCGCTCGGCGTCGTCGTCCTCGGAGCCGGTCGCCGCGAGGCTCGCGAGGTCCTCGCGCGCCTCCTGCAGTTCCGGAGCCATGATCAATCGGCCGAAGTCGGCCAGCAGCGCCGCGGTGTAGGCGCGCTCCGGGCTCGCCTCGCCGTGGATGCGCGCGAGCAGGCTCGCCGCCACAGCCGAGGCGTAGGCGCGCTCCCACGCCGCGCGACGCTCGGCGAGCGACAGCGGCGCGATCTCGAACCAGCGGCTGGCGCAGGTCGTCAGCACGAGGTCGACGAGCTTGGCGACGCCCAAGGTCGCGCCCGCCTCCTCGAGCGAGCCCACGTGCTCGGCGCGGCTGTAGACCGCCGAGTTGGAGAGCTTCAACAAGCGCGCCGTGATGACCGGGTCGAGACGCACCACGTCGACGATGTCGCGCGAACCGGTCGATTCCTCGCGCGACAAGAGCAGCACCTTGTGCGCCACCTCCGGCAAGGGCGCCAGGCTCGTGGCGCGCGCCAACAGCGTCTTCAGGTCGATCAGTCCCATGCGAGTGCTCCTCCGGGAGGGGTGATCGGCCCGGCGGCGCCGCGGACTGGAGACTTGGCCCCTGGCCGGCCGAAAGCCGGCCCTGGCGACCCGCGCAGGCCGCTCCAGCGGGCCTTGGGGGGGCTTCCGTCGCGGGAAGCGGCCTCGCGGGGTAGGCTTCTGGAAGGTCCGAAGGCGCCTTCCGGACGCGCCCTTTCCGCCCTCCCCACAGGACATCCCATGCTTCGCGCCTGCTTCGCCACGCTGCTCCTCGCCGTCGCCGCCCGCGCCCAGTCGAACCTCGACTTCGCGATCGTCGGCAACCAGTCCAACTTCACCTGGACGGGCACCTCGAGCCTGGGCGCCATCGTCGGCAACCCGAGCAACCAGTTCCGCCTCGAAGGCGGGCTGCTCGTCACGGTCGGCGCCAACGCGGGCACGCCCGACCTCGTCGGCATCGTCAGCGGCAACGCGCTGGTCACGCCCGACATCCGCGGGCGCATCAACAACCCGGTCCCGTTCCTGCCGCCGTTGGCGACGATCGAGATCGCGGGCCTGACCTTGTCGCCCGCCGCTCCGCCCGTCGCCGTGGCCGCAGGCGGCGCCTACTCGGGCTCCGTCACGCTGACCGCGACCTCGGGCACGATGACCGTGTCGCCCCTCGGCGGCACCCCGACGACCTCGAGCCTCGTGGGCGCGACGTCGGCGCCCACGCCGACGAACGGCACCTTCGTGCGCAACGGAGCGCTGCTGCAGTTGTCGGCGCCGATCAACACGAGCTTCGCCTTCTCCGATCCGACCTCCGGAACGACCGGCTCCATCACGGTCGTGGGCACGATGCGCGCCGAATACTCGCTGTCGAAGGCCTACTGCTTCGGCGACGGCGTCGCCGCGGCCTGCCCGTGCGGCAACAACAGCACGACCGCTTCGGCTTCGGGTTGCCTCAACTCCACGGGCGTCGGCGGACGCCTCGTCGGCGCGGGCCTCGCCAGCACGGCGGCGGACAGCTTGTCGTTGTCGGTCGCGAACCTGCCGGCGACGACCACGGTGCTCCTGTTCCAGGGCACCACCACCACGGCGGCGGCGTTCGGCGACGGCCTGCGCTGCGCCGCGGGCACCATCGTGCGGCTGGGCACGCGCACGACCAGCGCGGGCGCGGCCGCCTGGCCCGGCGCCGCCGGTTCCCCGAGCCTGTCCTCGGTCGGCGCCATCCCCGCCGCGGGCGGCGTGCGCAACTACCAGGCCTGGTACCGCAACTCGGCGAGCTTCTGCACGGCCAGCGTCTTCAACCTGACGAACGGCCTGCAGGTGACCTGGCTGCCCTGAGCCTCGCCGCGCGCCGCCCGACGCCGTCAAGCGCGCTTGACGGCGTCGGGCGGCGCGCGGCGAGGCTCAGGGCAGCCAGGTCACCTGCA
>JBEBCR010000234.1:0-3316 GCA_041157565.1 Planctomycetota bacterium
TCTCGTCGGGCCACAGGTTCTGCTTGGCGCCCTTGCTGTGGAACGGGCCGGGCGCGATGGCGTTGACGCGCACGCCGCGTCCGGCCCATTCGGCCGCCATGGTCTTCGTCATGGCCAGCACGCCGGCCTTGGCCGAGGCGGAGTGCACGACGCCGGGCATGCCGGTCCAGGCGTAGGTGGCGACGATGTTCAGGATCGCGCCGGCTCGCTGCTTGAGCATGCCGCGGCCGAAGGCCTTCGAGCAGTAGAACGTGCCGTCGAGCGCGATGCCGAGCACGGCGCGCCAGGCGTTGGCCGAGAGGCGTTCGCTGGGGCAGACGAAGTTGCCCGCGGCGTTGTTGACCAGCAGGTCGACCTTGCCGTGGCGCTCGAGCACGGCGGCGGCGTAGCGGTCGACGGCGTGGTTGTCGCGCACGTCGAGCACCGCGCACTCGATGCTCCAGCCGCGCTGCGCCGCTTCGGCGGAGAGCGGCGCGTGCTTCGCCGCGTCGCGCGAGGGCACGAGCACCGTGGCGCCGAGGTGCGCCAAGGCGCGGGACAGTTCGAGGCCGAGGCCGCTGGCGCCGCCGGTGACGACCGCGACCTGGCCGCGGAACAGTCCGGGCGCGAAGGGCTCCGCGGCGGCCGGCACGGCCGGCGTGGGTGTGGTGGCCTGCATCGGGGGGAGGGTAGTCGCCTCGCGCGTCCCGTTCCACGGTGGCGGCGCCGCGGGGCCGTGCGCGCGCTTCCGGGCCGCGCCGGGCGGCCAAGTCGCGGCCGCAGTACCACCGGCGCGCTCCCGCTCGGTAAAGTGCTCGGCCTCGCACCCCGAGACCACCCCATGCAGACCCTCGCTTCCTACGTCCTCGGCACCCGCCACGTCGCCCAGAGCGGCTTCCAGACCCTCGAGAACCCCGCGACGGAGGAGCTGGTCGCGCAGGCTTCCAGCGCGGGCATCGACCACGCCAAGGTCGTGGCCTTCGGGCGCGAGGTGGGCGGGCGCAACCTGCGCGCGCTGTCGTTCGCCGAGCGCGGCGCGCTGCTCGCCAAGTGCTCGGCCGCGATCCACGCCCAGCGCGACGCCTTGATCGAGATCTCGCGCATCAACGGCGGCACCACGCGCGGCGACGGCAAGTTCGACATCGACGGCGCCACGGGCACGCTGACCTACTACGCGCAGCTGGGCGAGAAGCTCGGCGCGCGCGCGGCCCTCGCCGACGGCGAGAGCGTGCAGCTCGGCCGCACGGCGCGCCACTCGGGCGTGCACATCCGCGTCCCGCGCCCCGGCGTCGCGGTGCACGTCAACGCGTTCAACTTCCCGGCCTGGGGCATGATGGAGAAGTTCGCCTGCTCGATCCTCGCCGGCGTGCCGGTGATCGAGAAGCCGGGCACGCCGACGGCGATGCTGGCGGCGCGCATCGCGGAGCTGATCCTCGAGGCGGGCATCATGCCCGAGGGCTCGTTCCAGTTCGTGTGCGGTTCGCTCGGCGACATGCTCGACCACCTCGGGCCGCAGGACGTGCTGGCCTTCACCGGCAGCTCGGGCACCGGCGCGAAGCTGCGCGGCAACGCCAACCTCGTGCGCCACAACGTGCACGTGACGCTCGAGTGCGACTCCTTGAACGCCGCGGTGCTGGCGCCCGACGTCGACGAAGCGAGCGAGGCGTACGCGCTGTTCTTGCGCAACGTCGCGCTCGACATGACGCAGAAGACCGGCCAGAAGTGCACCGCGGTGCGGCGCATCTTCGTGCCGGCCGAGCGCGCCGCGCAGGTGCAGGCCGACCTCGTCGACGCGTTGTCGCGCATCCCGGTCGGCGATCCGGCCGACGAGAAGAACCGCATGGGCCCGCTGGCCTCGAGGGCGCAGTACGAGGACGTGATGAAGGGCGTCGCGCGCCTCGCCGGGCACGGCGTGGTGGCGTGCGGCGGCGCGACGCGCCTCGGCTCGAAGGGCTGGTTCATGGCGCCGACGCTGGTCGTCGCCAAGGACGCGCGCGATCCGGCGCACCATGCCGAGGAGGTCTTCGGCCCGTGCGCGAGCCTCCTGCCCTACGTCGGCGAGGCCGCGGACGCCGCGGCGCTGGTGAACATGGGCGGCGGCGGCCTCGTGTGCAGCGCGTACAGCAACGACGCGGCGTGGACCGAGCGCTTCGCCCTCGAGGCGGCGCCGTGGCATGGCCGCGTGTGGCTCGCCTCCGACAAGAACGCCGACCAGGCGCTGCCGCCCGGCATGGTGCTGCCGCACTCGATCCACGGCGGTCCCGGCCGCGCGGGCGGTGGCGAGGAACTGGGCGCGGAGCGCGGCTTGGAGATCTACATGCATCGCACCGCCGTGCAGGGCTTCAAGGGCACGCTCGACGCGGCCTTCGGCAAGCCGGCGCAAGCGGTGGCCGGCACCTGAGCCGCGCGCGGCGGTGGTCAGCGCCGCGCGCCCGGAGGTCGTGCGCTCCACGACAGCGGTCCGTGGGCGCTCGAGCGCCATGGGATGGCGCTTGGCGTCGCGCGCTCGAGCAGGCGCGCTGCAGGCGGGATCTCCGCCGAACTGCTGAACCACGCCTCGACGGGGGACAACTCCTCCAGCAAGCGCGCGCCCAGCAGGAAGTCCGCGCCGTGGTGCGGCCACACGAGCAGATCCACCGGCCGCGGCGCGCGCCGCTCCAACCACGCCTCCAGCCCCTCGGCCTCGGCGTCGCCGCAGGCCACCACCTCGCGTCCGCCGAAGTCGGCGACGAAGGTGCGCGAACCTTCGTTGCCGGCTCGCACGAGTCCGCGTTCCAAGCGCAGCTCGAGGCCGACGCGCGCGTCGTGGTGCAGGACGAGCGCGCCCGCCTGCGCGTCGACGAGCCGCGCGCCACGCGGCAGCGCCGCGCGCAGGGCCTCGTCGCTCGCGCCGGCGTGCATCCGCGGCGCGCGGTGCGCGGCGAGCCACCTCAGCGCGCCGAGGTGGTCGGCGTCCTCGTGCGTGGCGCAGGTGGCGACATGCGCGTCGTCGAACCACGCCAGCGTGGGCGCCAAGGCCTCGCGCGCCACGTCGGCTCGGTCGCGCGAGCCGGCGTCGACGATCCAAGTCGGGCTGCCCGGCGCGCGCACGAGCAGCGCGGAGCCGTGGCCCACCGCGAGTTGATGCACTTCGAACCGCGCGGGACGCGCGCTCCACGGCACCAGCAGCGCCGCCCACGCCAGGCACGCGGCGCGGCCGGCGACTCGTCGCCAGTCCGGACGCGCGGCGCGCAGGAAGGCGAACGACAGCACCACGGCCGCCAGCACCAGCCACCAAGGCCGCAGCGGCAGGGCGCTGGGCGAGCCCGGCAGCTCGTCGGCGAGGCGCAGCACGTCG
>JBEBCR010000235.1:0-8489 GCA_041157565.1 Planctomycetota bacterium
CGGCGACCTCGGGGCCGGGGCCGCGGCGCCCACGGCCGCTCCGGCCGCCACGCCCGCCCCCGCGACCGCGGCGCCCGTCGCCGCGGCCCCCGCGGCCAAGCCCGCGCCCGCGCACGCCGCGGCCGGCGGAGTCGTCATGCCCGCCGCCGCGCGCCTCGCGGCCGAGCGCGGCATCGATCCGACCAAGCTCGCCGGCAGCGGCCCGGGCGGCCGCGTGCTGAAGGAGGACGTGCTGGCCGCGGGTTCGCAGTCGAGCGCCGCGCAGGCCGCTCCGGCGCGCGCGCCCGCGCCCGCCGCCAAGCCGGCCGCCGCCGGCGCGCGCGCCGAGGAGCTGGTGCCCATGTCGCCGATGCGCAAGCGCATCGCGCAGCGCCTCGTCGAGGCGCAGGGCACGGCGGCGCTGCTGACGACCTTCAACGAGATCGACATGGGCGCGGTGATGGAGCTGCGCAACCAGCACAAGGACGAGTTCCAGAAGAAGCACGGCGCCAAGCTGGGCTTCATGTCGTTCTTCGTGAAGGCCGCCTGCGACGCGCTCAAGTTCGTGCCGCAGGTCAACGCCGAGATCCGCGGCGACATGATCGTCAACCGCTCCTACTGCGACGTCGGCGTCGCGGTGGGCTCGGGCAAGGGCCTCGTCGTGCCGGTGCTGCGCAACGCCGAGACGATGAGCTTCGCCGGCATCGAGGCGGCCATCGCCGACTTCGGCGCGCGCGCCCAGGCCGGCAAGATCACGCTGGACGAGCTCGCCGGCGGCACCTTCACCATCTCCAACGGCGGCATCTACGGCTCGCTCCTGTCGACGCCCATCGTCAACCCGCCGCAGTCGGGCATCCTCGGCCTGCACGCCATCCAGGACCGCCCGGTGGCGCGCGACGGCCAGGTCGTCATCCGCCCGATGATGTACGTGGCGCTGACCTACGACCACCGCCTCGTCGACGGCCGCGAAGCCGTGACCTTCTTGAAGCGCATCAAGGAGTGCATCGAGAGCCCGGCGCGCATGCTGATGGAGATCTGAGGCCCCCGGGCCGGCCGAGGCGGGCGAGGGTCCCGTGCAGCTCGGCCTCCGCTCGCTTCCAACCCGCGCCCGCGGCCTTCGTGGCCCGGGCGCGGTCGCTTCGGCGCCAGGCTCGCTATGCTGTCGGCCCCCATCGTCGGGGACCACACGCCATGAGCAGCACCACCTTCGACCTGATCGTCATCGGCGCCGGACCCGGCGGCTACATCGCCTCGATCCGCGCCGCGCAGCTGGGCTTGTCCGTCGCCTGCATCGAGAAGGAGGACCGCCTCGGCGGGACCTGCCTGCGCGTGGGCTGCATCCCCTCCAAGGCGCTGCTCGAGTCGAGCGAGCTGTACCACGAGGCCAAGGACGGCTTCGACCGCCACGGCATCGCCTTCGGCGAGGTCAAGGCGGACATCGCCAAGATGATGGCGCGCAAGGACGGCATCGTTAAGGCGCTGACGAGCGGCATCGACGGCTTGTTCAGGAAGCACAAGGTGCAGCGCTTCCTCGGCGCCGGCCGCTTCATGGCGCGCGGCAAGGTGGCCGTGGTCGGCGCCGACGGCAAGGTCGCGCACGAGCTGTCGGGCAAGAACATCCTCGTCGCCACCGGCAGCGTCTCGGCGCCGCTCAAGGGCGTCGAGGTCGACGGCGACGTCGTCGGCACGAGCACCGAGGCCTTGTCGTGGCCCGCCACGCCCAAGCACCTCGTGGTCATCGGCGCCGGCGCCATCGGGCTCGAGATGGGCTCGGTGTGGGCGCGCCTCGGCGCGAAGGTGACGGTGCTCGAGTACGCCGACCGCCCGCTGGCGGCGATGGACGGCGAAGTCTCGGCCCTGGCGAAGAAGCTGTTCGAGAAGCAGGGCATCGCGTTCAAGCTGGGCGTCAAGGTGGTCGGCGCGCGCCGCGTCGGCGCCGGCGCCATGGTCGAGGTCGAGGGCCAGCCGCCCATCGAGTGCGACCGCGTGCTCTTGGCCGTCGGCCGCCGCCCGAATACCGAGGGCCTCGCCCTCGAGGCGGTCGGGCTCAAGGTCGACGAACGCGGCCGCATCCCGGTCGACCACCACTTCCGCACCCAGGCCTTGGGCGTGTACGCCATCGGCGACGTGGTGCGCGGCGCGATGCTGGCGCACAAGGCCGAGGAGGAAGGCGTCGCCTGCGCCGAGTTCATCGCCACCGGGCATTGCCACGTGAACTACGACGCGATCCCCAACGTGGTCTACACCTCGCCGGAGATCGCCTCGGTCGGCCGCACCGAGGAGGAGCTCAAGGCCGCCGGCGTGCCCTACAAGAAGGGTTCGTTCCCGTTCATGGCCAACGCCCGCGCCCGCGCGCTCGGCCACACCGATGGGTTCGTCAAGATCCTCGCCCACCAGGAGACCGACCGGATCCTCGGCGGCCACATCATCGGCCCGCGCGCCGGAGACCTGATCGCCGAAGTCGCCATGGCGATGGAGTTCGGCTCGAGCAGCGAGGACGTCGCCCGCACCTGCCACGCCCACCCGACCCTGAGCGAGGTGGTCAAGGAAGCGGCGCTGGCCGTCGACGGACGACCGCTCAACATCTGAGGACCGACGGCGCGGCGCGGGCGATCGCGGCGCGCCGGGACGAACGCGAAAGACAGGCGCCGCCCGGGTCATCCCCGGACGGCGCCGTCTTCTCCCTCAGCCTCCCAGCTGATTCACACTCCGTTCGCGCTCACCACCGCAGGGTCGCCGCGATGGGCGAACGCGTCGGCATTCGATCGTGACGCAGGCGGAACACCTCGCCTCCGTGCAGGCAGACGGACTCCGCCAGTTCCTCCAGCACGTTCGCCTCCTCGCGCGGGCTGCGCTGCGTGGTCCGCTGCACCATCCCGGTGCTGCGATCCAGGCGACCGGGCACCACGGCCTCGCGGTCGAGGATCAGCTCGCGCACGCGCCCCATCGTCGTGGCGCGGGCGATGATCGACAGGTCGTCGCTGGCTCGGTTGGCGGTCGACAAGGCGCCCCAGCGGTCGAGCACGTCGATGTTCTGCTCGTCGAGGTGCTGCTCGACGACCGGCCAGGCGCGTGCGTGCAGCGCGTCCAGCGACAGGTGGCCGAGGTCGCCCACGAGGCCGAAGGCGATCATGTCGTCGAAGCGCGCCACCGAGCGGAACATCCACAGTTCGCGCTCCGGAGCCGCGACCAGCAAGGGACGCGGCGACTCGGAGGCCACCTGCGCCACGGCGCGCTCGATGGCGCGGATGCGACGCAGCGGGTCCATGCCCACGGGCGCTTCCGCGTCCGAGGCGGCGAACGGACCGGCCGCCTGCAGCTTGGCGTGGGCCGGATCGAGGGCGAGCGGCAGTTCGACGGGCTCGAGGCCGAACGCCGAGCCGGCGTACAGCTGCACCTCGGAGTCGTTCAGGCGCAGCAGGTAGAAGCCGCGGTTCGACTGCAGGTGGGACAGGAGCGGCCGGATGTGCGTCTTGGCGCCGACCACCGCGCGCTCGGGCAGGACGAGCGGCAGGTGCCAGTGGGCCAAGGTCGTCTGGGAGCGGAAGGCCACCAGGGTGGACTTCGCCTGGCTCCAGAAGTCCGAGGTCGACAGCGCCTCGAGCGGCGACATCAGCTCGGAGACGACGCGGGCCGAGTGGCTCGCGGCCAGTTGGTTGCGCATGCGCGCCAACTCGGCGTGGAAGTGGCTCTTGTCGTCAGGGCTGCCGCCCATGACGGTCGGCAGGTACAGGGAAACGCAAGGACCCTCTTCGCAGGCAATCAGGGCTCGCAGACCTTCCAGCGTCGGCACTCGCATGGTCATCGTCTCGGGGGTTGGGGGCCGTGCTGCGACGTAGGGTGCTCTCGCGGGAGAACCGGCCTGCGCCTCAGACAAACAAGACTTTATCTTGGTCTTTTTCCTAGAGAATGGTGCCGAGTGCGTAGGAAAGCAGTCCTCTTGAGCGAAGCTAGGCCACGATTGCAATCTTGTACAAGCCATCGCGGAGGGGAGCCCCCCTGCCGACTCGGCCTCGGCCATGGCCAAAGCCCGCGACCATGGAGGAACGACCTCAAAACAGCGGAAATACATGCACATTTCCCAAAGCAGCCGCGAGAAGTTCCGTCCGAACGCGCACGTGCGCGTCAGCTTCCCAGGCACATCGCGAGACGGGAATCTGGGCCTAATCGAGGAAAAATACGCCCCAAGGCCCAGCCCATGCTAATGCGTACTTATCCTAAGAAAATTTCTAACGCGGCCAATTCCTAAGCTTGCACTGCCCTTCCGGGCAAGGAGACCGCGACGAGCCCTCCTGGGCCATTTCTCCGCCCCGCCACCGACTCGACAGGCCGTGGATGGACCGCCCGCAGGGTTCCGGCTTCAGGCTTGGGCGTACTTGGCGAGACGTCCGGCCTTGAGCGGCCCCGCCACGGCCAGGCAGCAGCGCGTGGGGTGCAGGTGGGCCTGCGCCACGCGCCGCACGTCGTGCTGGGTCGTGGCGGCGAAGGCGTCCATCAACTTGGGCAGATGGTCGGCCCCCCACCCGTGCACGGCCGAGGACGTCATGTACGCGGCGCGGCGCGAAGCGCGTTCGAAGCCCATGGCGAAGCTGCCCAGCAAGTACTGCTTGGCCGTCTCGAGCTCGGCCTCGGGCACGAGCTCGCCGCGGATGCGCTCCATCTCGACGAGGAAGCCGTCGATGGCCGTCTCGGCGTTCTCCGGCGAGGTGCCGATGTACGCGCTGAACACGCCGGGCAGGATGCCCGCCGACGAGTGGATCGAGGCGTGCACGCTGTAGGCGAGTCCGAGCTCGTCGCGCAGGCGGCGCGAGATGCGGTTGACGAAGCCCGGCCCTGTGCCTAGCACGTGGTCCATCACGACCAGCGCCGGATAGTCGGGGTCGTTGCGGCGGATGCCGAGGTGCCCGAGGAAGACGTGCACCTGCTTGCGCTCGGCGCCGAAGGTGCGCACGCGCCGGCCGAGCTCCGGGAAGGTGGGCGGCGTCGTCTCGAGCGGCGAACCGGGCGAGAGGCCCGCGAGCAGCTTCTCGCAGGCCGCGCGCACTTCCTTGGGATCGACGTCGCCGCACACGGAAAGGATCAGTCGGCGACCGCACCAGTGGCGCTTGCGCAGCGCGCGCACGTCGGCGGGTTCGATGCGCTCGATGCTCGCCCCGTCGCCGTAGGCCGCGCGGCCCATCCAATGGTCGCCGTAGACGAGCTGGCGGAAGAGCAGCGCGCCTTGCTTCTGCGGCTCCGAGCGCTCGAGTCGCAGGCGGTCGAGCAGGCGCTGGCGCTGGCGCTCGAACAGCTTGTTGGGGTAGTGCGCGTTCGACAGCGCGTCGCACAGCACCTCGAGCAGCAGCTTCCAGCGGCTGCCGACGATCACGCCGGCGAGCCCCGAGGCGTCGCCGCCCAGTTCGCCGCCATGCGGCTCGAGCAGCGCGGCGATCTCCTCGTCGCTGCGGCTGGGCGTGCCCTGGTCGGCGAGCGCGCCGACCAGGTAGGCGAGGCCTTCCTTGCCACGCGGATCCAGCGCCGGGCCGCCGCGCACGTGCGCCTGGATGGCGCACACCGGCGCGCCAGGGCGCGGCGACACGCACAGGAGCGCGCCGCACGACAGCTCGAAGCGCTCGAGCGGCATCGACAAGCGCTCGAGCAGGGCCTGGTGGTTCATCGACGCACCTTGCCTTGGCCCTGCGCGCGCCGCCGCGCGCCGGCGCGGCGCGAACGGGCCGCGGCGCGACGCGCCTTCTTGCCGCGCGCCTTGGCGCCGGCCTTCTTGGACTTCTGCGCCGCGGCCTTCGCCGGCGCCGGGCGGCGGGACGCGGACTTGGCCTTGGAGTGGCCGGGCTTGGCGCCGCGCGAAGCCTTCTGGCCGGCGGCCGCGCGCTTGGGCAGGCTCCAGCCGACGACGCGGCCCTCGTCGCCGAGGTAGCGGCGCGCGGCTTCGCGCACCGCCGCGGCGTCGACCGCCTTGATGCGCTCGACCGCCTGCACGGCCAAGGTCCAATGGGCGTCGACGGCGTACTCTCCGAGCTCCTCGGCGAGGTCGGAGACCGTCTCCGAGTCGTGGGCCTCGCCGGCCTCGATGATCTGCTTGGCGCGCACCAGCTCGGCGGGCTCGAGCAGGGCGTCGCGCACGCGCTGGACCTCGGCCAGCAGGGCGCCCTCGAGCCGCGCCGGCTCGACGCCGTGCGCGCACTGCGCGTACAGCCAGAACGCGCCACCATCGACGCGCGTGTCGTTGTGCGTGGAGACGCTGGTGGCGAGGCCCGCCTCGAGGACGAGCAGGCGATGCAGGCGCGAGTTGCGCCCGCTCGACAACGCCGTCGCCAGCACGTCGAGCGCGTAGTCGTCCGCTTCGCCGACCTTCGTCGTGGGCCAGGCGATGCACACGCGCTTGCCGTCGTCGTCCCACTCCATCGAGAGGCGCTGCTCGCCACGCGGCGCGGGCGCGGGGGCGCTCCAGCCGGATTGCCTGGCCGCGCCGGCCGGAATGGCGCCGAAGTGCTTCTCCGCCGCGGCCAGCGCGGCCTCGACGGTCGTGTCGCCGCACACGACGAGCGTCGCGTTGGCCGGGTGGTAGTGGCGTTCGTACCACGCGCGCATGTCGCCGACCGTGAGCGCCTTGAGCGTGTCGACGTAGCCGATCACCGGGCGGTGGTAGGCGTGGCGGCCGAACAGCGCCTGCTGCACCTGCTGGACCAGCACGCGCCACGGATCGTCCTCGCCCATCGACAGCTCCTCGAGCACGACGGCCTTCTCGGCCTCGAACTCGGCGGGGTCGAGCAGCAGCCCGCGCATGCGGTCGGCCTCGATCTCGAGCGCCTTCTCCCAGCGATCCGACGCCAGCTCGAACCAGTAGGCCGTGTGGTCGGCCGAGGTGAAGGCGTTGTTGCTGCCGCCAAGGCGCGTCGTCGCCAGGTCGACCTCGCCCTTGCCGAAGCCGCGCGAGCCCTTGAACATCATGTGCTCGAGGAAGTGCGCGACGCCGGCCTCGCGCTCGCTCTCGTCGCGCGCGCCGCAGCGGTACCACAGCATCACGGCGACGACGGGATCGAAGTGGCGTTCGGCCACCAGCACGGTCATGCCGTTCGAGAGCTTCTTCTCGACGATGCTCGCGCCGCTCTTCTTGGCGTGCGTGGACTTCATCGGCCACCTCCGCGGCGCATGGGCGCGGGCGGCGCGTCGCCCGGCCCTCGCTTGCGCGCGCCGCCGCCGCGCGCCGGCTTGGCGCCTCCGTCGCGCGGACCCTTGCCGCGCGGCCCGGCGCCCGCGAAGCCCGCGGCGCCGCCGCGACGCTTGTCGCCGCGCGCGGGAGCGCCGCGTTCGGAGCCGCGTTCGCCGCCCTTGCCGCCGCCGCGCGGCTTGCCGAAGCCGGGCTTGGCGTCGAGGCCGCGCGATTCGAGCCAGCGCTGGCGATCGGCGCGGCGCGCGGCGAGCTCCGCCGCCTCGGGCCGCACGGCCACGGCGCGTCCGCCCTCGACGAGGTGGCGCGCCCACGAAGGCTTGCGGCCCTTGCCGCGCTTGGCGACGCCGAAGCGCGCGCGCTCGCCGCCTTCGGCCGGCGCGCCGGCGAGCAGCGCGTCGACCTCGGCGCGCACCAGTTCCCGCCAGCGCCCGGTCTTGAGGCCGCGCGAAGTCAACGAGCCGATGCGCACGCGCTCGAGGTCGACGACCTTGTAGCCGACCTTGGCGAACGCGCGGCGGATCTCGCGGTTCATGCCCTCCTGGATGGTGACCTCGAGCTGCGAGCTGTCGTTCCTGCGGCTCTCGACCACGATGCGCGCGCCGCTCGTCCTGCCTTCCGACAGGCGCACGCCCTCGCGGATCTTCGTCAGCGCCTCGTCGTCGATCTTGCCGGCTACCTTGACGCGGTAGGTCTTCAGCACGCCGTGGCGCGGGTGCATGATGCGGTGCGCGAACTCGCCGTCGTTCGTCAGGAGGATCAGGCCGCGCGACTCCTCGTCGAGCCGGCCGATGGTGTAGATGCGGCCCTTCCAGGGATCGGTGATCAGGTCGACGGCGCGCGGACGGGTCTCGCGCACCTCGTTCGTGCACACCACGCCCGGCGGCTTGTTGAGCATGTAGTAGCGCTTGCGCGCGGCGCGCAGGTCGAGCGTGCGACCTTCGACGTCGACGACCTGCTTCTCGGGATCGACCTTGGTGCCGAGTTCGACCACGACCTCGCCATCGACCATCACGCCACCTTCCGCGATCAGCTCGTCGCAGCGCCGCCGCGAAGCGACGCCATGGTCGGCGAGCAGCTTGTTGAGGCGAACCAGGTTCGAGCCCGGCTCCACGGCGTCGCCCGCGCCACTCGTCGGCCGCGTCGGCGCCGACGGTTGCGAGTGGTCGGCGGAGGCGACCCGCTTGGGTTGCGAGCGGGGGGCGGGACGGCGCGAAGATCGTTCGGTCATGGTTGCGAAGCCCAAGCTGGGCCGCTGGGCAATCCGCAGTCTCCAAGAACCGCAGGTGGCGGGGCAAGGCAATCCGCGCGTCCTTCGGACGCAAGTTGGCGCGGGACC
>JBEBCR010000236.1:0-5810 GCA_041157565.1 Planctomycetota bacterium
CTGTTTGTGGGGTAAGGTTCTTTGGTTCGGAAAGACCAGAAGCTTCCGGGAGTGCCGGTTGCGTCCATTGCCCCTAGGGCCCGGGTGTGATGCGGGAATGCGGTGCCTGCACACGCGAGAAACCCGGGAGGACGCGACGCAGATGCTCCCGCGCGGGGAAGCTTCGGTCTAGGCCAGGAAACTGGACGAGCCCGCCGGTGCGGCGAGGGCATAGACCTTCGTCGCACTGGCTCTTTTTTTCGGCTCATGAAGGCGCCTGTGCCGCGCGCTTGCCGCAGGCCGGCCTCGCCTGCCGGGCGGGGCCGCAGGGCCCGCGCCCGCTCGGGGAGGGCAGGCCCGCTGGGAGGGGGGCGTAGCCCCACCAGGCGGCGGCGCGTCCAGCACCTTCAAAAGGACGCCGGAGGCGGACACGGGTTCGCCTGCCGCCAAGCCGCCGCTTATCCTCCCCCCCATGCCCACCGGCCGCCTGGCTCCCTGGCTCCTCTTCGCCCTCTGGTGCCTGTCGGGCGTGGACGCTCAGGCGCGCCCGTTCCAGTCGGGCGGAGCGGACGCGGGGCGAGGCGAGGCGCCCAGCAAGCCGTCGGAAACGCCGGAGGCGGTCGATGCCCGCGCCAAGCGCGCCTTCGAGGCGCTCTCCGCGGCGGAGCGTGGCGAGGTCGTCGATTGGATCTCGAGCACGATCGCCGGGCTGAAGTGCTTCCGCGTCAACCTCTCGGCGCGCGTGCTCGCGCAGAGCGAACTCGCCGAGGCCGACGCGCCAGCTCCGACGAAGCGCGAGTGGTTCGATCCCAAGGTGCACGCGCCGGCGCAGCCCATCCCGCGCAAGCTGGTGCGCGCGGACGATGCGCGCAACGAGGCGTTGCGGAAGCGCTTCCGCCTTGGCGCCGCTCGCCCTTGGCGTCCGGTGGCGAGCTACGACTGGGGCGCGGGGCGCGTCGTGCGCGAACCCGCGACCGACGAAGTGGCGCGCGTGTTCGAGAACGCGCTGCGCGGGCGCTCGCCGCGCGAGGACTGGGTCGAGGCCTTGCTCGAGGCGCGCCTGGACGACGGCAGCCAGCGGAAGGCGCTCGCCGCCTTCGAGCACCTGTACACGGATCGCGCCGGCAACGCCTTCGAGGGCGTCACCCTGCACGACGCGTGGAAGAGCGGCGCCGACATCGAGATGCCGGACGTGGACGTCCTGGGCATCGTGCACGCGGTGAAGGGCGACTGGAGCACGTGGACGGCGCCGGTGCCCGAGCGCCAGCACGCGCGCCTGTACGAGACGGTGGGCGGCTGGTTCGCCTCCGCCAAGGCGCACCGCGTGCTGCGGGTCGTCCTGGCGCGCAGCTACCTCGACGCGGACGAGCCGCTGCCGGACGGCTACGCCCACCTCGCGCCCAACTTCCACGCCCTGTGGGACGAGCACGAGTCGGACCCCGCCAAGCTGCTCGCGTCGCTGCCTGCCGCGGCCGACCAGAAGGCCTGGATCGAGGCGCTCGCCGCGCGCGTGCGCGCCGACCAGAAGGCGTGGGAGCGCGGCCAGGTGCGCATGCAGGCGCTGCGCCGCGACGCCGCCGAGGTGCGCGGCGTCGTGCTGTGGGTGCTGCAGGAGTACGGCGCGTACGAGCGCCTCGAGGCGCGCAAGTAGGCGCGCCTCGGGCCGCGCCCGGTGGGGCGGTTGTCAAATTGACTTGACAGCGGCCGCGGCCACCTCGGCCGTGGCGAAGGCGGCCTGGAAGTTGAGCCCGCCGATGGGGCCCTGCAGGTCGAGCAGCTCCCCCACCACGTGCAGCCCCGGCAAGCCGCGCACGCGGCAGGTGCCCGGATCGACCTCGGCGAGGTCGAGGCCGCCCGCCGTCACCTCGGCGTGGTCGAAGCCGCGCGTGCCTTCGATCGGGATGCGCAGGCCCTTGAGCGCCTGCGCCAGGGCGTGGCGCGCCGGCTTGGCCAGCGCGTTGGCGCGCGTGTCCGCGGCCACGCCCGCCTGCGCGAAGCTCGCCTCCAGCACGCGGCGCGGGACTTCCAGCTCGAGCGCCTTGGCGAGCAATGGACCGCCAGGGCGCGCCGCGGCCGCCAGCATGCGCTCGCGCAGCTCGTCGTGCGTCGCGCCGGCGCACACGTCGATGCACAGCGACGCCTCGCACTGCTTGCGCCCGGCCTCGGCGCGCGCGAAGGGCTCCGACAAGTCCATCGGCCCCGGCCCCGACACGCCGAGGTGCGTGAACAAGGCCGGGCGCGCGCGCTCGAGGAGCACGCGGCCATCCGCGGAGACGAGGCGCACCACCGCGTCCTCCAGCGCGATGCCGGCCAACTCCTGCACCCAGGCCGCGCGCGAGACCAGCGGCACGAGCGAGGGCACCGGCTCGACCATGCGCAAACCGAGCGCCTCGAACCACGGGTAGGCGTCGCCCGTGGTGCCGGTCTTGGCGTAGCTGCGCCCGCCCAGCGCCAGCACCACCTGCGGCGCGACGATGGTCCCCGCGCCCTCGACGTCGAGCGCCCATCCGTCGCCGTCCCGGCGCAGCGCGCGCACGGCGTGCTCGTGGCGGATCTGCACGCCCCCGGCGAGCGCCCACGACACCAGCGCGTCGCGCACGTCGCGCGCGCGCCCGGAAGCGGGGAAGATCTTCTCCCACGGCGCCTCGACGGTCGGCACCCCCAGCGCGTGGAAGCGCTCGCGCACGGCCTTCGGCGGCAGGACGCGGAAGGCGTGCTTGAGGAAGCGCTCGCCGCGCGGACCGAAGAGGCGCGCGGCTTCGACGGGCCCGAGGGTCGTCGTCAGGTTGCAGTGCGTGCCGCCGGAGGCCAGCACCTTGGTGCCGGCGCGCGGTGTCTTCTCGAGGAGGAGCACGCCCCGGCCGAGTTCGGCGGCGCGGGCGGCGCACCACAGGCCGGCGGCGCCGGCGCCGACGATGACGAGATCGGGGGGGCGCAACGCCGCCAATGATGCTGGTCCCCCTCGCTGTGCGCAACTTGGCCGAGTCGGGCCTCGCTCGCGTCGCGAATCTCGGCGCGAGCGCCCCGCGCGGGTCTTGCGGAGCGTCCCTATCAAGGATGGGCTGTCCTCGTCGCGCGCGTCTCGACGCCAGCCCGACGCCTGTGGACGCGCAAGCGCGCGTCCGCGCCGTGGGAACGACCCGGATGGCCTGCGCGAGGCGTGGCGGGGTGCTCCGCGCCTCTGCGCTCCGCGATGCGCCGCCGCGCCGCGACCTGGGGCGACGCGCGGGCGAAAGCGCTGGTCCGGCCGTCGCGGCGGAGGCCTCCTGCGGCCCCCACCAGCCCAGGCGGCCGCGCGCGTCGCCACGGGGCGAGCGTCGGCGAAGCCCGATGGGAAATTGACGTCTGGCGCGAGCGAGATGTGGCAGCCTGCTCGCGATTCGCGGCCGACTTCGTGTTGCATCGCCGTGGTGGCCGCGCACAATCATCGGGGCCAGCATCCATGGAAACCGGTCCCCTCCTCGTAACCGCCCTTGGCCTGTGGGCCGGCATCCTCCACGCCGTCAGCGGCCCCGACCACTTGGCCGGCGTCGCCCCGCTGGCCGCACGCGCCCGCTCGCACGCCTGGCGCGCCGGCGCCGCGTGGGGCCTCGGGCACGCCATGGGGGCCGCCGCCGCCGCGTGCGCGGCCTTGGCGTTGCGCGACCAGCTTCCCGGACTCGAGGAGACGATCTCGAGCTGGAGCGAGCGGATCGTGGGCGTGATCCTGTGCATCGTGGGCGCGCTCGGCCTCGCGGGCGCCTTGCGGCGGCGACTGCACTCGCACGAGGCGCCGCGCGGGGCGCTCGGACTCGGGTTCGTGCACGGTGCCGCGGGGCTGTCGCACCTGTGGGCGGTGCTGCCGGCGCTGGCCCTGCCAGGCATGCTGGCTCCGGGCTGCTACCTCGGCGGCTACGCGCTTGGAGCCTTGGCTTCGGTGTGCGCCTCGGCGCACGTCATCGGCCGCGCGGAAGAACGCTTCGGCGGCCTGCGCATCGAGCGCCTCGCCTCGTTCGCGAGCCTCGTCGTCGGCGCCTGGTGGCTTTTGGCTTCGGCCTGAACGCTGGCGCGCGGCTGGCGCCTCAGCCGCCCGAGATCTCGTCCTCGAAGCCGACGTCCTCCTCGCCTTGCGCCGCGCACGGCGGCGCGTCGTCGTCGCGCGCCTCCAGCCAGCCGTGCGGCAGGGCGACGGCCTTCTGCGCGCCCGCCTTGCCGCGGATCGCGCGCAGCGCGTTCATGGGGAACTCCTCGTCCATGTCGAGGCGCGCGAGCGCGGCGTGCAGCTCCTCGAGCGTCCCCACGCGCACCAGCGCCTCGCGCACCGCGCTCGAGCCGCGGAAGCCCTTCGTGTACCAGGCGCACCACTTGCGCATCTGCCGCATGCCCATCTCGGGGCCGAAGAACTCGATCAGGAGCCGCGCGTGCTCGTCGAGGATGGCGCACACCTCGCGCAGGTTCGGCGGACGCGGCGTGGGGCCGCCCTCGATCACGGCCGCGAGCTCGCGGAAGAGCCATGGCCTTCCGAGGCAGCCGCGACCGACGATGACCCCATCGCAGCCGGTGGCGCGCAGCATGCGCAGCGCGTCCGTCGCCTCCCAGATGTCGCCGTTGCCCAGCACGGGGATGGCGCGCACGCGCGACTTCAGCTCGCCGATCGCGTCCCAATCCGCCACGCCCGAGTAGAGCTGCTGCGCCGTGCGCGCGTGCAGCCCGATGGCGGCGCAGCCCTCCTCCTCGGCGACGCGACCGGCGTCGAGGAAGGTCGCCAGCTCGTCCGAGACGCCCTTGCGCACCTTGATCGTCAGCGGCACTTGTCCAGCGCCCTTGACAGCCGCGCGCACGATGTTGGCCAGCAGCCGCGGCTTGAGCGGGATGGCGCTGCCTCCGCCCGAGCGCGTCACCTTCGGCACCGGGCAGCCGAAGTTCATGTCGAGGTGGTCGACGCCCGCGTCGGCCAGGCTGCGCGCCATCTCGCCCGCCTCCACCGGATCGGAGGCGTACATCTGCACGCTGCGCGGGGCTTCGTCGGGGCGCGAGTCCGCCAGGAGCCGCGTCAGCCGGTTGCCGCGCAGGTAGCCCTTGGCCGAGATCATCTCGGACACGTACAAGCCCGCGCCGAAGCGGCGGCAAAGCTTGCGGAACGGGTAGTTCGTGACGCCAGCCATGGGCGCCAGCACGACCGGCGGCCACACGCGCAGCGCCCCGATCGACAAGGCGCGGAACTCGCCGGGCGCGGCGCTTCGGGTCGAGGCGTTGCGCGCCGACACCCAGGCTGGCTGCGCGCGCGGCTCCGTCGCGGCGTCGGCGCCGGCATCCGGATCGGGCGATCCTTCGGCGTCGCGCAGGTGGTCGTGCGGCTCGTGCATCGGATCGCGGCGCGGGTTGGTCGGGCGTCAGCCGCCGCGCTTGCCGTCCTTGCCCGCGTCCCCTTGCTGCGCCCCGTTCCCGGCGGGCGCCGCGGCCTCGGCCGGCTTCTGCGCCATGGCCTTCTTCTGCGGGCTCATCGGCAGGCCGCGGCCGTCGTCGACCTTGGTCTCGAGGGCCTTGGTCTGCAGCCGACCGGCGACGCGCTGGCGCACGGCCTCGACCACCGAGCCGTCGGAGGCGTAGGCGACCAGCATCTCGCCGTCGTGCGTGCGCACGAGGTGCGTGCTGGCGTCCTTGTCGAGGCGCATCTCCCAGCGACCGATGGCCGGATCCCAGCCCTCGAACCACAGCACCTTGAAGGAGCCGGGATTGCGGTGGAAGCCCATGGCGAGCAGCCCGGTCGCGCTGCCGCAGTCGACCAGCGCGATGCGGTCCTCCACCGTGGTCGTGTCGAGCAGCGCGCCGTCGAGGCGCCGCTCGACGTT
>JBEBCR010000237.1:0-3873 GCA_041157565.1 Planctomycetota bacterium
GCCGTGGCGGGGGGTCGGCGCGGCGTGGGAGGGGCTGCGGCGCGACCTGGGCGCGACGCTCGAGAGTCCGCGATTGCGCGCGGCGTTGGCCATCGTCTTCTTCGTGCAGTTCGGGCTGGGCGCCACCAATCCGATCCTCGAGCTGCACGTTCGCGACCTCGTCGACGATCCCTCGCGGTGGCCGATGTGGATCAGCCTGCTGTTCAGCGGCAGCGCGCTCTTGCACATGCTGGCAATGCCGGCTTGGGGCCGATGGGGCGACAGGCATGGACACGCGCACGCGCTGGTCGGGTGCGCGGCGGCGAGCGCGGTGGCCCTCTTCGCGCACGCCTTGGCTCCGTGGGTCGCGTTGCTGGTCGTGGCGCGCTGGATCTTCGGGGTGACCATGGCCGGCAGCGCGCCGTGCAGCTTCGGGCTCGCGGCGAACGAGGTCCCGGTCGAGCGCCGCGGCGGCGCCTTCGGCATCGTGTTCGGAGTGCGCACCATGTCGATCGCGGTCTCGTCGATCGCGGGCGGTTGGGCCAGCGCGCACATCGGGATCCGCGGCGTGTTCGCCGCGACCGCGGCGATCCTGTTGTGGAGCGCGTGGTCGATGCGGCGGACGCTGCGCGCCGCGGCGCCGACCTAGCACCCCAAGCGACGCAGCGTTCGCGGCTGCAGCAGGTGCACGAGACGCATGGCGCCCGGGCGCGGCTCGCCCTCGAGGACGATCGCTCCGCCCTTGCCGAGGCGCAGGCCCTCGCGACCGTCGAGGGCCTCCCAGCCGCAGGCGAGCCACATGGCGAGGCGCGAGAGGTGCGGCTCGTGGCCGACAAGCGCGACGCTTCGGCCTCGCAGGCGCGCGAGCAGCGCCTCGTCCGCCTCGCGAGCCAGCCCGCCGTCGACGAGCAGCGGGCCGTCGCACAGCGGGGCGAGCAGGTCCGCCGTCTCCTGCGCCCGCAGCAGCGGACTGAAGCGCAGCTCGTCGAAGCGGGCTCCGAGGGCGCGCAGTCCGCGCCGCGCTTGGAGGAAGCGTTCGCGCCCGCGCCTCGACAGCGGGCGCAGCGCGTCGGGCCGGCCTTCGGCGGCGTCCAGCGCGATGGCGTGGCGCACGATCCAGAGCTTCACGCCTGCCCGCCTTCCTCGAGGACGGACTTGGCGGCGGCGCGCCACGCGGCCTTGGCGACGCGCAGCGAATCGGCGAGCAGCGACTGGTCGGTCTCGCCCGACACTTGCAGATCGTGCCAGCGGCCGAGCGCCGAGTGGACGCGAGCGAAGCTGGTCGCGTCCAGGCCCAGCCACTCGCGCGCGTGGCGGATGCGGCGCGCCCGCCGCCGCAGCGCGTGGAGGGCGCTGGCGTCCTCGTCGCGCCAGGCGCCGCGCCCCTCGTCCACGAACTTGCCCTGCCACGCGGCGAGCCGCTCCAGCAGCATCGACATGTCGGCCTCGGGCACGAAGGCGAGTCCAGCGCACAATGCGTCCAGCTCGCGCTCCTCCAGCTCGCGCGCCAGCTTCGCGGCTTGCTCGGCGCGTCGGGCGCGCACGACCTCCGGAGCGACGCCGCGCGGGGGGCAGGCGTCGAGGTCGCGCAGCTCGGCGCAGGCTCGACGCAGGCCGCGCAGATCGTCCCGCAACGCGCGGCGGCCGCACAGGCGCAGGCGCGCCTCGAGCTTGGCGGCGATCGCGCGCAGGCAGTGGATCGACTCGGGCGACGACTCCGCGCTCGCCGCGCGCAGCGCCTCGGCGAGGTCCGCCAAGGGCAGCCCGGCATCCAGCGCCAGGCCGCGAACTTCAGCCTTGCGTGAGGCCCCGATCATGGAATGGTTGCGATATCCTACGCTTTCGCGCGCATTTTGCCGATCTTTGCAAAGCGGCCCTCGTTCCGATGGCCGTTTCGCTGGCGCGCCGAGGAGGGCGGGGCGACAATCCAGCGTCCGCCACTCGCGCCATGACCCAACCGCCCTCCGCCACCGATCGGGATCGCACGGTCGAGCCCGACCTCAAGGATCCCGCGCTCTACATCAACCGCGAGCTGTCGCTGCTGGCCTTCAACCGCCGCGTGCTGGAGCAGGCGAAGGACGAGCGCACGCCGCTGCTCGAGCGCCTGCGCTTCCTGACGATCTGCTCGACGAACCTGGACGAGTTCTTCGAGATCCGCGTGTCGGGCCTCAAGCACCAGGTCTCCTTCCGCTCCGCCCAGTGCGGCGCGGACGGACTGCTGCCGCACGAGGCTCTGGCCCAGGTCTCGGCGGCGGCCCACGAACTGGTCTCGGAGCAGTACCACGTGCTGAACGAGGTGCTGCTGCCCGAGCTGGAGGCGCAGGGCATCCGCGTGCTGAAGCGCGCGCTCTGGACGCCCAAGCAGGCGCGCTGGATCAAGCGCTACTTCCAGCAGGAAGTGGCGCCGGTGCTGACGCCGATGGGCCTCGATCCAGCGCACCCCTTCCCGCGCATCCTCAACAAGTCGCTGAACTTCGCCCTGCAGCTCGAGGGCGCCGACGCCTTCGGGCGCGACGCGGGAGTCGCCGTCGTGCAGGTGCCGCGCTCGCTGCCGCGACTGATCGCCCTGCCGCGCGACATCGCCGAGTGCCCGCACGACTTCGTGCTCTTGTCGTCGATCGTGCACAGCCAGGTCGAGGACATCTTCCCGGGCATGAAGGTCCTCTCCTGCCACCAGTTCCGCGTCACGCGCAACAGCGACCTGTGGGTCGACGAGGAGGAGGTGGACGACCTCATGCACGCCTTGAAGGGCGAGCTGTCCTCGCGCAACTACGGCGACGCGGTGCGCCTCGAGGTCGCTCAGGACACCAGCGAGGAGATGGCGCGCTTCCTGCTGGAGAAGTTCCAGCTGGGCCCCGGGGACCTGTACCGGGTGCAGGGGCCGGTGAACCTCCACCGCCTCGTCGCCATCTGGGAGATGGTCGAACGCGCCGAGCTCAAGTACCCGCCGTTCCTGCCCGCCGTGCCGCGGCGGCTGCAGCAGTCGGAGAACCTGTTCGACGCCATCGCGCGCGGCGACGTGCTGCTGCACCATCCCTTCGAGTCGTTCACGCCCATCGTCGAGCTCGTGCGCGCCGCGGCCGCCGATCCCAACACGCTGGCCATCAAGCAGACGCTCTACCGCACCGGCGTCGACTCCCCGCTGGTCGACTCGCTGCTGGCGGCGGCGCGCGCGGGCAAGGAGGTCACCGTGGTCGTCGAGCTGCGCGCCCGCTTCGACGAGGCGGCCAACATCAACCTCGCCACCAAGCTGCAGGAGGCGGGCGCCAAGGTCGTCTACGGCATCGTGGGCTACAAGGCGCACGCCAAGATGCTGATGGTCGTGCGGCGCGAGGCGCAGGGGCTGGTGCGGTACTGCCACCTCGGCACGGGCAACTACCACGCCCGCACCGCGCGCGCCTACACCGACATCAGCCTCCTGACCTGCGATCCGCTAGTGGGGGAGGACGTGCACCGCATGTTCCTGCAGATGACCGGCCTCGGCCGCGTCATGGAGCTTTCGCGCCTCAAGCAGGCGCCGTTCTCCCTGCAGGAGTCGCTGATCGAGAAGATCGACCGCGAGGCCGAGGAGGCCATGGCCGGGCGTCCGGCGCGCATCCTCGCCAAGATGAACTCGCTCGCCGAGCCGCGCATCATCCAGGCGCTCTACCGCGCCTCGCGCGCCGGCGTGCCCATCGAGCTGGTCGTGCGCGGGATCTGCTGCCTGCGTCCCGGGATCCCCGGCGTCTCCGAGACGATCCGCGTGCGTTCCATCATCGGGCGCTTCCTCGAGCACGAGCGCGTCTACTGCTTCCACGCGGCCGGCAAGGAGGAGGTGTGGTGCAGCAGCGCCGATTGGATGCAGCGCAACTTCTTCGCGCGCGTCGAGGTGTGCTTCCCGATCGAGCACAAGGC
>JBEBCR010000238.1:0-3960 GCA_041157565.1 Planctomycetota bacterium
CGCCAACTGGGCATCGAGGTGCTGCGCCTCGAGGAGGTCGCCACGCTCGACCTCGCCATCGACGGCGCCGACGAGATCGATGGCCGCTTCCGCATGATCAAGGGCGGCGGCGGCGCCTTGCTGCGCGAGAAGGTGGTCGCGTCCATCGCCCGCCGCGTCGTCATCGTCGTGGGCGCCAACAAGGTGGTCGAGCGACTGGGCACCACCTTCGCGCTGCCGGTGGAGGTCGTGCCCTTCGCCTTGGCGCCGGTGGCGCGCCGGCTGGCCTCGCTCGGCTGCGATCCGCGGCCCCGCGTCGCCAAGGACGGTGGCGAGTACCGCACCGACAATGGCAACGCGATCCTGGATTGCGCCTTCGCGCGCGGCATCGCCGATCCCGAGGCCCTCGAACGCGAGATCGACGCGATCCCTGGCGTGGTCGAGTCCGGCTTGTTCCTCGGCCTGGCGCACGCGCGCGTCGTGGGCCACGACGACGGTCGCTGCGACTACGTCGAGCGCGCCTGAGGCGCGACCGGCAAGGAGCGGCGTCCCGCCCGACGCGAGGTCGGACGGGACGCCGGGAGGAGAGGAGTCGGCGCCGCGGCGCCGTCGGGATCAGAGCGACTTGATGTAGGCGAGGATCGCCTCGATGTCGGCGTCCACGTTGGTGCTGACCAGGGTCGTCTGCACCTTGGAGGCGCCCTGCACGAACTGCTCGTGGCCGCGCACGTCGTGGAACTCGTTGAAGAACTTCTGCAAGCCCGGGTACTGCGTCTGGCCCGGGAAGGCCGGCGTGCCGTAGACGGGCGAGGTCATCTGCGACTGCGGATCGACGATCGAGCGCAGCGTGAACGACGAGTGGTCGTGGAAGTACGGAGCCGTGGCGAACACGCCCAGCTTGGTGGGGATGGAGAACAAGCCCGGGCTGCGCGTGAAGACCCGCGTCGACGTGCCCGCGTCGCAGTTGCCGTCGACCGTCGGGTCGCAGGGGCAGTCGTAGCTGTTCGGGTCGTCGCGGCGGAAGTCGTCGTGGCTGTCCGGATTCATCGGGACGTAGCTCTCGAGATCGCCGTAGCCGTCCGCGTTGCGGTCGAACTCCGGCACGCCGTCGCCGTCGTCGTCGACGTTGAGGCCCGAGTTGATGTTCCTGATGTTGAGGGCCACGATGTTCTCGCGCAGCGAGAAGCAGTTCGGATCCACCGCCGGGCCGAGGTTGTCGCCCGTGGTCAGCAGCGGGTTGAGGAAGTCCTGCGTGAAGAAGCGCGGACCGGCGAGCGAGCCGCTCGTCAGTTCCCGCGGGTGGCAAACGGCGCAGCCGGCGGTGCGGCCCGTCGGGTTGAGGCCCGTGTCGTTGGTGCCGAAGAACAGGTCCTTGCCCACCTGCGCCTGCGCGGTGAGGCCGAAGGTCGCCGGATCGCGGTGCGGGTTGAGCGGGATGGGCAGCGTCTCGTGGAAGTCGATCATGGCCTGCTGCTCGGCGGCGCTGAACGCGCCCGTGCCGCCGTTCTCGCCATGGAACATCGGGCCGGTCTCGCCGGCGTTCAGGCGCTGGCCCTTCCACAGGAGCAGGCCGGTGGCGCGGATGCCGCCGTACATCGGCATGGTCGAGCGCGGACCGGCGGGCCGCTGCCACACGTTGCCGTCCTCGCCGCCTTCGAAGTGGCACGAGGCGCAGCTGTTGTTGAAGTGGTCGGCGATCTGGGCGCGCGAGGCGTCCTCGAACATCTCCTGGCCGAGGCGCTGGGAGGCGGTCATCTTGTCGACGCCCGTCACCAGCGCCAGCTGGTTGGCGACCTTGGAGATCTGGCCGGTCTTCCAGTTGACGCGCAGCGTGGACAGCGTGCGGTTGCCCTCGTTGTGGATGTAGACCAGCGCGTCGTCGCTGATCGTGGACTGGTCGTCGACCACCACCATGCCCAGCGGGATGTCGCCCATCGGCGTCGTCGAGTCGAGCGGCTGGCGCTCCTGGTGCCGGAAGCGCGGCGGGAAGGCCGTCATGTACTCGAAGTTGCTGCCGGCGACCTTGTAGAGGAAGAGGTCCTCCGAGCCGCGGTTCAGCATGAGCACGCGGTTGCCCGCGTTGTTGTACGACACGAGGCCGGGCTGGCCGGCGTGGTGGCCGAGCTTGTTGGTCGCGTTGCTCTGGGTGCGCATGTAGATGCGCAGGCCGTTCGACAGGTAGTTCTGGCCGCCGCGCGTGACCACGGCCTGCGCCACGAAGACTCGGCCGTTGAACGACGCCGAGGACGGGATGGCGAAGGTCGCGGTGTCGCCCACGATCGGCAGGACGACGCGACCCTCGACGTACAGCGTGCCCTGCGCGACGAGGGGCGAGGACTGCAGGATCTCTCGGCGGCCGAGCAGCAGCACGGTCGTGTCGCCCGGACGCAGGCCGTCGATCTTCAGCACGGCGTTCGAGCCGAGCAGCGGGACGCCCGAGCCGCCCAGGGAGATCGGCTCGCCGCTGGGCGTCGTCGCCGAGGCGCCGAACGGCACGTACTCCGCCGGCGTGCGCGTGTCCGCGATCTGGTGGTGCAGGCGGCGCGACAGGTCGCCGGCGACGCCGAAGCTGTTCGCCACGAGGTCGACCATGGTCAGCGCCGGGTACACGCGGTTGGCGTGGTCGCCGGTGATCGCGCCGCCGAAGTCGAAGTTCACGTCGTGGTTGATGTTGTGCAGGACGTGCGGGACGAGGGCGCGCGTGCCGTCCGGGGAGATGGCCACGTCCTCGAGGAAGCGCGGCTCGCCCTGGCTCTGGATCGTGCGCACCGGGGTCGGGTTGAACACCGGGTCGAAGTGGTAGTCGTCGGTGTCGATCTTCGCCGCGACCGAGGCGCCGGTCGGGATGCCCTGCGCGTTGAGCTGCACGGAGACGACCGACACGTAGGGCGACTTGTGGTGCGTGACGACGAGCTTCGAGCTGTCCGACCAGATGGAGAATCCGCGCGGGTTGCCGAGGTCGGCCATGCCGTCGCGGTTGGCGTCCACGTCGGCCATCGTCATGCCCGCGGGGATGAGCGACAGGTCGGCGGGGAAGTCCAGCGCGGCCACCTGGACCAGCGTGGACGAGTCGAAGAAGCGCAGCGTCGCCGAGCGCATGCCGCCGACGACGAAGTACTTGCCGTTGGGCGCCATGGCGACGCCGTAAGGCTCGACGCCGACGCCCGAGAGGGTCGTCTGCACGGCGAGCGTCGAGGTGTTGATCACGCTGACCGTGCCGGGGATGGAGCCGGCGGGGAAGCCCGTGATCTCGTTGGCTTCGCGCGGGATGTTGCCGCGCTTGTTCGTCACGAAGGCGCGCGAGCCGTCGGCCGAGAAGGCGATGGTGCGCGGATCGACGCCGACCGGGATCTCGGCCACGATGCTGCGCGTGGCGAGGTTGACCACCGACACCGTGTCGTTGTCGCGGTTGCAGACCCACAGGCGGGTGGGACTGTTGGGTTGGAGGCCCAGCGAGTTGACCTTGACGTGCTGCTGCGCGAAGGCGGCAGGGGCGAGGCTCAGGGCGGCGAGGGCGGAGGCGAGGATGTTCGGCTTCATGGGATCGGTCGGGGTTCGAGGCGCGGCGGGATGGTCGAGACGCCGCTCAACGAGACGCAGCCCCCTGCGGAGGGAGGCTTTCAGACCTAGATGAGGCTACCCCGCCTTGGGTTCCACAGGGGGGGCGGGAAAGGCCTTTGGGACCTAAAATCCGAGCAAAGGGGCAAAAATCTCCGGAGTTCCGCCTCTGTCGTTAAATGCACGTTGGTAGCGCGGTGGCTTTGGATTGGGGCGGCGCAGGGCTGGCCGAGCCTGCCCGCTCGGCGGGGATCGGCGGGAAAGAACTGCCCGCTTCCGGCCTTGGAGGGCGGCAAGGAATGCCGGCTGGTGGCATCCCGGAGCGCAGGTTCGAGGCTGCCAATTCGCTCTAACCTTCTTTATCGCAATGCTTTAAGTCACCGCTTCGCTCCTTGGCCGCTCGCTTGCTACCCGAACGGCGCA